>JBEUIR010000326.1:0-3045 GCA_040415395.1 Candidatus Thiothrix namsaraevi | reverse complement strand
CCCTTGCTGTTCATGCTCGACAATTACGCGCCCCATCTGCCAATAGCTTTGCAGCATCACACTATTGACCGATTGCTTTAACTGTCCTCGACCTTGCTCAATGATCAGGCTAAGGCTCTCAAGCAAGGGTTGTATAGAGAGGGCAACATCGGTCTGTTTGGAGGAATTATTCATCACCATGACAACCCCATCGCTTGCAGGTGTTTGGCAACCGTAGCACTGAGCGCGGCGGTTTGTTGCTCCAACGTTGGCAGCGGTTGCGCATAACGCTCGTGCAGTTGCTTCAGGCGGTTGGCGAATTGCTGAATCATGCGTTCGATGTCAGACCGTACCCGCGCTTCCAGCGTTGCCAGCCATTTCTTATCGACCATCAATACCTTCATATCGAACTCGTCCAGCTTGCCGTATTGTTCCAGCACTTGCTGATTGAGTTTTTCCTGCGCCTCTTTAACCGCTTTTTTGGCTTGCCCCTCAGCCTCCAACAATGCCAGCCACGTTTCAATGATTTCAATATCAGCAACAATCCGCTCTTGCTCCCCCTCTACCTCTGGGAGAGGGGGCTGGGGGGTGAGGGTCTTCAACATCTGCCAATCTTCACGCTGCTGCTTCAAGGTTTTACGCGCCGTTGCCGCCTCAGCAAGTTTCCGCAGATAATCATCCAGCACACGGTTTTCCGCCGGAGTGTAGCTATCCGTCAGCCGCTCTTTCACATCCTTGGCAGCAATTTTCCCCTTGGCATTTTTGAAGTCCGCCAGCACTGGCTCATCTTCCAACGCCCGGATGCGATTTTCCGCAGCATCCAACGCCTTACGCTGGCTGTCGTACTGTGCAAAACCCGCTTTGTCGAAGGCTTTCCACGCCAAATCTTCATTGTCTGCCAGCTCTTTTTCAGCTTCGGCTTTATTGCTGACATCCTTCAACACGCCGTCTTCCCCGCCATGCTCTTCCTGATGCTCGGTGAGGGCTTGCGTCGCCTCATCCTGCGCTTGTTGCAACGCATCCAGCGCCGCCTGTTCATCCGCAAAATAGTGTTCGATCATCAAACTAGGCGCGATAAAGTCCATCTTAAACTTTTGCGCACTCTTACCGCTGCCCACCACCAAATCCGGCTTTTCGACATCCTTATCCTTGTCATCTTTGCGCACCAAACGTACCAACGCAGGCGGCGACCAGCCTTCTAGCGCGAGCATGTACACATCGTCTTGGAAAGTTTCCGTCCAGTAATCCATCAAAATCTGGTAAACCGCGTACTTATCCAGCAACGGCGCACCCGTAAACGTCAGCAATAAATCCTCTGATAACTCACGGATTTTATCCTTGGGCTTAATCCCTTGCGACAAGGCTTTCAAGCCATCCACATGCCGCGCCCGCCATGCCGTGAAACGTTGCATCGCCTGATCCGCAAATGCCTGATATTCCTCACCCGCCAGCATCGTGCGCTTAAAATCGTTGGCGGCACACTGGCTACGGAAATAGGTTGGGCGTTGGGCATCCGCCTGAAAAAGCTGTTTGCGCAAGGTCGGGAATTGCTGCCAGTAATGTTCCAGCAAATCCAGATCGCGCTGCGGAATTCCGCCCTGCAAATGCGCATCAAGGTCGTGAATATCTTCCGGCTCAGAGGCATCAATGTAACGCGGGATATTGAGGTTATACCCATTCCCCGCAATCTCTGCCAACGTCACCATGCGGCTATAGCGTGCTACTTCGCCTTGCTTGGTGAACACATCGACGATTTGGTGAATGTCTTGGCTACGCAGGCGGTTCTTGTTGCCGTCTTTGATAAAGCCTTTGCTGGCATCGACCATGAAAATGCCTTTACGGGCGTGGGCATCTTCCTTGTCCAGCACGATAATGCAGGCGGGAATCCCCGTACCGTAAAACAGGTTGGCAGGCAAACCGATAATGCCTTTGATATACCCTTGCTTCACCAGATTCTGGCGAATATCCGCCTCGGCATTGCCCCGAAACAACACCCCGTGCGGCAAAATCACCGCCGCTTTGCCCGTGCTTTTCATGGATTTGAGGATGTGCAGCAGAAACGCATAATCGCCGTTTTTTGAAGGCGGTACGCCGTATTCAAAGCGCCCGAACGGGTCTTCCTCAACATTCACCCCGTTAGTCCACTGCTTATTGGAAAACGGCGGGTTTGCCACCACGAAATCGAAGGTTTCCAGCGTATCGGCTGATTTCAGAAACAGCGGATTTGCCAGCGTGTTACCTTGCTGAATGTCAGCATCGGCATTCTCATGCAGGATCATGTTCATCTTCGCCAACGCGGTGGTGGCGTTGTCGTTTTCCTGCCCGTATAGCGTCAGCCCATTCGGAGCTTGGTCAGCCACTTTCAGCAATAACGAGCCAGAGCCACAAGTCGGGTCATACACGGTTTTGTCTTGGGTGGTGTGTGGCGTAATGCCGATAATTTTTGCCAACACCTGCGAGACTTCGGACGGCGTATAGAATTGCCCCTTGCTCTTGCCGGATTGCACCGCGAAATGGCGCATCAGGTATTCATACGCATCACCCAGCAAATCGTCGTCGGTAGCGCGGTTGCCGCCCAAGACCAAGCCTTCAAAAATGCCGATCAGCTTGCTGAGGCGGTCGATCATGTCCTTACCGCTGCCCAGCTTATCGGGGTTGTTGAAGTCAGCGTTATTGATGACGCGCTTGAGGTGGTTTTCTTCGGCGAGTTTGTCGATGACCATCTGCACGCCTTCGCCAATATTCGGCTTGCCCTTGAGCTTAACCATATCGGAGAAGGATGCCCCTTCCGGCACGTCAATCAACGAATCTGCCTGCCCCGCCTTGTCGGACACGTATTTCACAAACAACAAGGTGAGGATGTAATCCTTGTATTGGGAAGCGTCCATGCTGCCGCGCAACACGTCGCAGCTTTCCCACAAAGAGCGGTAGAGTTCGGTTTTCTTGATAGCCATGCCAATCCTGAACAACAATGAAAGGGAGAGAAAAGGCATTATACCCAATACCCAACCCGATAAACCCCACAAAAAATTTGTTTTTTAGCATTTTCCTGCATCCATAACGCAT
>JBEUIR010000325.1:0-3057 GCA_040415395.1 Candidatus Thiothrix namsaraevi | reverse complement strand
GGGCGCGAATCACTGCACATTCACCACGGTAATGTGATGCTGGAAGCGGTGACGACATCGCTTCAGGTGCATTGGCAAGTGTCGGCAGATGTCGCCCATCATTTCTACAATGCGGCGCTGATTGCATCCGCACCGATCATGGCGGTGGCGGGGAATTCGCCGTTTCTGTTCGGGCGTGCCTTGTGGCAGGAAACACGGATTCCGGTGTTTGAGCAAGCGGTGGATGCTGGGCGCGAGAGTCCGGCACGGGTGAGTTTCGGTTCGGGGTTTGCAGACAGCAGTATTGCGGAATGTTTTGAGGAAAACCGCGACATTTACCCGGTGTTATTGCCGGAGTTGCTGGATGAACCCGCCGAACGCTTTGCTCACTTGCGCTTGCACAATGGCGTGGTCTGGCGTTGGAATCGCCCGTTGGTGGGGTTTGATCCTGACGGTACGCCGCATATTCGTCTCGAACACCGCATTTTGCCCGCAGGCCCTAGCGTACCGGATATGCTGGCGAATGCGGCGTTATTTTACGGGTTGACCCAGTATATTGCGGCGCAATTGTGTGCTGGCGAACCTTTGCCGATGGCATTTGCCACCGCACGGGAAAATTTCTACAACGCAGCACGGGTGGGTTTGGATGCTTCCTTGCGTTGGCAGCGTCAGGAATGGCAGGTGCCGCCATTGATGTTGGATGAGCTATTACCGCAAGCAGCAGATGGTTTGGCACAATTGGGAATTGCGGAGGTGGATATTCGCCATTATCTGAGTATTATTGCAGCACGAATTGAAACTGGGCAAACCGGGGCGGTGTGGCAACAGCGTCATCTGGCACGGACTCAGGGCAGTTTTTACCGGCTATTGCTGGATTATGTGCGCTTGCAGCGTACTCACACACCTGTTCACACTTGGGCTATGGATTGAGAACAACCACACATGCTGACATTGACTGAATTGGATACCTTACCAGCGGGCTTTTTTGCGTTGCGCAGCCCGCGTGACTTGCACACTTTGATGCCGAATCCAACGCTGTTGCATTTGCAGGGCAAGCGTGAGCCGCGTGTCTTTATTTCGGTGCTATTGCACGGCAATGAAGACACGGGCTTTTTTGCGATTCAGCAACTGTTGCAGAAGTACCAGACGCAAGCGTTGCCGCGTTCGCTGTCGGTATTTTTCGGCAATATTGAAGCAGCGACGTTTGGGAAACGCCGTTTGCAAGGTCAGCCCGACTATAACCGGGTGTGGCCGGGCAGCGCGTTAGGGGATTGCGATGAAACCCGCTTAATGGCGCAAGTGACCGACATTATGCTGGGCAAAGGTTTGTTTGCCAGCATCGACGTTCACAATAATACCGGCAAAAATCCGCATTACGGCTGTGTTAATGTGCTGGATAATCGTGCGCTGCAATTGGCGCGGTTGTTCGCCAATATTGCGGTGTATTTTGAAACGCCGCGTGGGGTACAGTCGATGGCGTTTGCGCCGCATTGCCCGGCGGTGACGGTAGAATGTGGCAAACCCGGTGTGGCGCACGGGGTTGAGCATGTGCTGGAGTTTTTGGATGCGGTATTGCACTTGCAGGAATTGCCCGATCACCCGCTACCGCCGCACGACATGCAGATTTACCAAACGGTGGCACGGGTGACATTGCCGGAACAATACAGTTTCAGTTTTATTGATCCGATGGTGGATATTCAACTGTTACCGGCACTCGACCGTTACAATTTCTCGGAATTAGCGGCGGGGACGGCGTTTGCCACCACTCTCCATCCGCAGGCGCGTTTGTATGCTTGGGATGATGAAGGTGTCGAAGTCGGGGAACATTTCTTCACCCGCGAGCAACGGCGCATCCAACTCAAGCAACCGCTAATGCCCGCGATGCTGACGCTGGATGAAACCATTATCCGGCAGGATTGCTTGTGTTATTTGATGAAGCGTTTGTGTTGAGGCTGGCATTTGCCCCCTACCAAAAAAGCACACTGACTCCCATCAAAATGAAGCGTTCTTCGCCTTCCGAGTGATTTGGGTCGAGGATAAGAAGACCCAAATCATCGGAAAATGATTAATTAAATTTACTGCTCACGGTGTTTGAAGCTTGGTTTTCAAATATTTTATAAGTCTGTAAGTCCCATACCCTAGTGCCGCCGCCGTAACGATAGGGGCTGCTACAGTGAGTGCTGCACCACCTGCAAGGCTGCCACCGCCTATCGCGCTTAGACCCGCAACAATGCCTGAGCCACTTAATCCGGCTACTGTGCCACTAGCACTGACTGCCGCAATGCAGCCAGTTGCACCAACAGTTGCACCAACATACGTTGCCGTTCTGCCCACATTGCGTGCTTTCCGTTCAGTATCATCAAATGCAGGGCTGTCTTTTAATACGGTGCTATTAAAACCGTAAGCTATGCCGAGTGCGGGTACGCTGCTTAATAAACCCAAGCCTGCGGTACTGGCTACTCCAATTGTTCCTGCTGTAGAGGCAAGGGCGACACCACGGGCAGCTACGCCTGTTATGCCAGCTACTGCACCAGTTGCTGCTAATGTTCCATGATGTACTTGGTTGCTTTCATGAGAACCATTGATACACCATTGACAGAAATGTTCGCAATTATTGGAATATACGCAGTACAATTTCTCCCCTAGCCGAGAGCGGGCGCGTTCAATGACTGCTTGTCCTCTAAACCTTTGAGTTGTGTAGTTTCTTATGGTGAATCCATGTCCACCCGCAAATGCCTCTAAACTGGTTTCTTCTACGGGGCCTGCTTTGAAATCTTCGGCAAGCCCCGAATAATGAATGACCTTTCCATCACCGATATAAATTCCATGATGAAAATAGCCAATGCGGGGAGAAACTAAGTGATCGCTTGGTTGTGGGCTGATTTCTATCGTTGTCATATAATACCATTTTATTTAGCCAATGAACTTCTTAAAGCAATGCCTAACTGATGTAGTCTATTACTCACTTCAGTATCAAACGTTTGTGTGCGTAAGTGAACGGGAAGCTCTTGCAGCAGCAACGGATTGCCGTCTTTCCATTCATTGATAGCGACACCACTCCACGTGCTGTCTTTTTCA
>JBEUIR010000324.1:0-3064 GCA_040415395.1 Candidatus Thiothrix namsaraevi | reverse complement strand
GTAATCTTGTGCCGCCAATGCCAACAGCGCATCAATCGCCGCCTGCTCAATCAGCGGAAACGTTAACCATGTGCCAGCCAACACCCGCAACTCAAAGCGAGTGTCATCCTTGCGGAACAATTCCAATGTGTAATGCTGCATGAAACTCTCTCCGAACACGTCTTGCTCCCTTCACCCCTTGCGGGGGAAGGGCTGGGGATGGGGGGGTCTTCAAACCTCCTTCAAAACCGCCTTAATCATCGCCGCGCAGTGTGATAGTTGCCATGTGCTGCCCCTTAAGCCCAAGAAAATGATTGCTTAAGAGTTTAGCACGACACAAAAGTTCTCTGTGTAATTCAGGTCACAATAACGACCGATTTTAGAGGGATGTGAGCAGTTACATTTTAGATACTCACCCGAAAAAATCGTATTTGAATAAGAGTTGCAGATCATTACCGAAAGAGTGCGAATATTATTTATGCGGACCGCCGATGATGAATACGGCTGTGGGAAGGATGCTATTGGATATTGGCGTGGAGCGCGAAAATATTCTGCTGGATGATTTTGGTGGATGGAGTTTTGTTCTAATTAGTTGATTTTCAGCGATAAAGAGCGGGGTGGACATCCACCCCGAACCGCTAGGAGGAAATGAGTTAGTAGCCTAACCCAAGGTAATAGTAGCTCAAAAATCCTTAACATGAAATGCTTTTGCAGTGCAGCATGATAATATTCCGAATTACTAAGATTAACGGGTTTCATTGTCGGTACGTCATTACATGTCAAACCGCCTCGCCACCCTGTATGAAAATCAGGAACTGCATTGATGCCGCATTGCGTTCTGGCTACCACTCTGGCTGGCGCGGCACGGTGGGGGTTTTGCGCACCAACAGCCATGCTACCAAGCCGCCTGCGACCCCGCCGAGCAGATGCCCATCCCACGATACACCGGCTTGCCAAGGCGAAATCCCCGTGAGCAACGTTGTGCCGTAAGTGAATGCCACGAAAGCACTGACGAGTAGTGGCACAACGCGCCGTTCCAATGCGCCGGAGACGATTAAAAACACCGCCAGCCCAAACACCAGCCCGCTGGCGCCAATGTGCAGCGAATGCCCGCGTCCAAACAGCCACAGCAATACCCCGCCCACGACAGCCACCAGTGTCACCGCAGCGCGTGAATCAGTGCGCGAACCCGCCAGTAACGTCAGCAATACCGCCAATGGCACAGTATTGTTCAGCAAATGCGTAAAGTTGGAATGCAGAAACGGCATGGTCACAATGCCTATTAACCCACCGAGATCACGCGGAATCAGCCCCAAGCGTTCCAGCGGCAGGATGCGATCCAACAGAAAGACGCCCCAAATGGTGGCGAGAAACAGGAGAACCAGCGGTAATTCTTCGCGGATACGGTGGATGTGGCTTTTCATTCAGGCTCTTTTTGCGTTTGCAAACAGGTTTCCAACACGTGACGGTGGTGTGCCGTTCCCAGTGCATTCATGGTGGCAATATTGCGCTCAGGAATGGCATCGACATCAGGATAACTGTCAATGGCTTGCGCCAAGCTGTCTTCGCGGATTAAGTGCAGCATTGGCCAGGGCGAACGGTTGGTGAAATTTTCCGCGTCGTTCGGGCGCGTGCCGTCAAACTGGTAGTCGGGGTGGAAGCTGGCAACTTGGAATTCGCCTGCAAAGCCGCCGTCTTCCAAGAGCGCATCGACCAGATCGAGGAAGTCGTTGTAGTCGAGAAAATCTTCCAGCGTGCCGGGGTGAATCAGCAGGGTGGTTTCGACTTCGCTCACAGGCGTGGCGCGGAGTTGTTCGAGTTCGTGTTGTAAATCTTCCAACAAAAATTCAGGGCGGGCGGAATCGGTGACGACAAAGTGGATTTGCCCGCCTTTGAACGGTTTGTGGGCAAACGGGCAGAGGTTGTGCTTGAGGACAACGTTTTCCAGCCAGCAGCGGGTTTGGGCAATGTAGGTAGCGTTGGAATGTTGCATGGCTTAGGCTTCCAAAATGTCGAGGATTTCCAATTCAAAGGTGATGTTATGCCCAGCCAGCGGATGGTTGAAATCGACGACCACGCTATCAGCACTGATGTCACGCACTTTGCCGGGGATTTCTTGCCCTGATGGTAGCGCAAAGCTGATGATTTGCCCGACGTTTACTTGCCAGTCGGCGGGGAATTCATCACGTGCCAAGGTTTGGATGGCATCAGGGTCGGGATACCCAAAGGCTTGATCCGCCATAATAATCAGGCGGATGCGTTCGCCTTGGGGCAAGCCGATCAGGGCGCTTTCCAGATTGGGGTGAATGTCACCTTTGCCCAGTTGCAGAATCTCGCCAGCGGGGTCTTCGCTGGCTTCCACCTTATACCCATCGGCAAGGAATAACTGGTAATGCCAGCGAATGCGGCTATTGGCTTGGACGGTATTGCTCATGGTGGTGATGCTTATTGCTTGAGAAAACCGTGAGGATACCAGAGTGTTCATGCCAGTGGCATTAGATGGCGCACATTCAGGTAACAGGCGGGGTGGGGTGCGATGCGTGGGTCAATATGCAGCCAGTAAGTTTCACCCTGTTGCACCATAGTACCTTTTGGTGAAGCCAAGTAAACCTGTTGTTGATGGCGTAAATGCAGGACAGCGGGCGAGCTGGCATCGGGCAGGTGATAACAGGGGACAGTATCCGCGTTAGTGTCAGTGTGTACGGCGTACAAGGTGGCAACCACGCGGCTGGCGGGTAATGTGACCGCTGATGGGTGTGTTTTTTGCCCGCATCCCATTAATGCGGTGGCGATGAGCAAGCATCCATAGTAACAATACTGATTCATATCCCGGCTATTCCTTTATGCGCGGTGTTTCCGGCTTCAACTTCCTGATGATTAAACGCATGAACGCTTGAAACGGCTACCTAATCCCGCTTTAATGGTGCGTTTTTCAGGATGCAATGGGAGTAACACGATGAAAGTGCTGGTAGTAGGTGGCGGCGGGCGTGAACACGCGCTGGCATGGAAGATTGCACAATCCGGGCGGGTAAGCGAGGTGCTGGTTGCTCCCGGTAATGCGGGCACGGCGTTAGAACCCAATATG
>JBEUIR010000323.1:0-3071 GCA_040415395.1 Candidatus Thiothrix namsaraevi | reverse complement strand
GTTGTGACAACGGGTGTGGTTGGTACTGCAACAGGTGCTGGTTGCACCACAACTGCTGTTGCTGCTGGAGCGGGAGTCGCTGCTGGTGGCACTGCTGCTGCCGGTGGCGCTGCTTCGGATACGGCGGGCGCTGCTGGCGCTGGTGCTTGAGCAATGGCTTGCAAGTCTTTGGAGCGGTCGGCATTCACCCCGTATTGCGCCAGAATCTGCGGCTGACGTTCAATCGCTTCTTTACGGTCAATCACCAACTGATAGTGGTCAGACGTTTCCATGGTAATGTAATCGGCGTTGGATGACTGTATTTTTTGGTAGAAATCCTTAAAGTCGCGAATACTCTCACCGTTGACTTTTTCAATCAGCAGGCTGCGATCGTGGTGGTAGTCTTTGTTAATGTCCGCCGGTAGCACTTTGGTAAGAATGACTGCTTCGCTGCGCTTTTCATCCGGGGATTCGTAAGTCAGGGCACCGATGCGTGCAGGTGTGCCGTCTAGGCTATCAATCACGTCTTGGTTCAGCGGCATGAAAACCAGCCCGCCGAAAATGAAGTAGGTGGGTTGTTTGTCGTACTGGTTTGGTTTTACCAGTAAGTATTCTTTGCCCGGTTTGTCGAGTGGCAGGCTAATGACTTGTTCTTGACCATTCCGCAAGATTTTGAAAGTGATGTTTTCGCCGATCTGGTGCATGTCAATGTAGTGCGTATGGTCGATGAATTCGCCGGGGCGGAATTCGACAGTGCCATTGTTTTCGACTTTGTGCCCGTCAATTTCGGTCATAATGTCACCGATTTGCACTTTGCCATCCGCAGGGGAGTTCTTGTAAACCTTGTGTACCAACATGCCGGTTTGATTGTCATTCAGTCCATATTTACGGCGCATCGCCGGGTTTTCCATCGACTGGGCGAGGAAGCCGTGGAAGCCGTAGCCATCCACTTTGCCATCCTTCACATCGGCTAATACATGGCGAATAATCGGGGTGGGGATCATGTAACCGATATTTTCGGTCAGGAAACCCGATTGCATGGCTACCCCGACGACTTTGCCATCGGAGATGACAGGGCCGCCGCTATTGCCGAAGTTAATCGCGGCGTCAACTTGCACGGCAATCAGGTTTTCACCGGTATGCACGTAATTTTGCTTTTCGATACGTGACACTACCCCACGGGTCACGCTGAGCGTGTTACCACCGATTGGGAATCCGTAAACTTCGACGGATTGTTGCATTTTAGGCAGATCGCCCAGTTCCAGCGGGGTAACATCTTTGTAAGCGGTAGCGTCTTTGGTGCGCAAAATCGCGAGGTCTGACTCGTGTGAAATGTAGACAACTTCGGCTTCATAGCGCTTGGTTTCGCTATGGCGTTGAATTTCCAAGAAAGTGGCGTTAGAAGCAACGTGGGCATTGGTTAAAATCAGGTTGTCATCAATGATCAAACCGGAGCCAGAACCTTTTTGCGAATCGGAGTTCCAAGGGGATAGCGTATCGTAAGTGTGTTGCACAACATGGACTTTGACGACGGCGTCTTTGATTTTAGCTCGCGGATCCGAACCATCAGGCGTGGTGATTACTTCGTCTTCGAGTGGGGCTGTATTGGCACTGGCTTCAACTGAGCTGGCAGCCGGTGCGGGTGTTTCTGGCGTCGCGGTATCTGGAGCCGCTGGCGCAGGTGCAGGCGTTACGGCTTGGGTAGCTGGGGGTGAAACCGGTGGGTTAAGGCTAATTTCAGCCAGTAAGCTAGGTGAGATGGCTAAACCAAGGCACAAGAATGTGCGAGTAATAAGGGTTGTTTGGCGCATTTTTTTGATCCCATATTGAAAATAATAACAGCCCAGAGCGAGAGGCATAAATAATTAAAGGACTATAGCGTATCCGTCGGTCGAGTGAAAACACTTTAATCTGACGGTAATCTATCGGTTTTTAGGGTAAAACTTGGTATTCTTCGGCTCTTACCGCATGGCACACGCCTCAAGAAGATAATAGGATCGAATGATGACGGACTACAAGCACACTCTCAACCTGCCGAACACCTTGTTTCCGATGCGCGGCGACTTGGCTAAACGTGAGCCGGGGATGCTGGCAGACTGGGAGAATCGCCAGCTTTATCAACAATTGCGTGAAAAATCACAAGGTCGCCCTAAATTCATTCTGCACGATGGTCCGCCGTATGCGAACGGTACGATTCACATTGGTCATGCTGTTAATAAAATTCTCAAGGATATTATTGTTAAAAGCAAAACCCTGAGCGGTTTTGATGCGCCCTATGTGCCGGGTTGGGACTGCCACGGTTTGCCGATTGAGTTAAAAGTTGAAGAAAAACTTGGCAAAGCGGGCGCTAAGGTCGATGCATTGGTTTTTCGCAAGGCGTGCCGTGAATACGCGGCGGAACAAATTAATTTGCAACGTCAGGATTTCAAACGTCTGGGCGTGTTAGGAGATTGGGAAAACCCCTATCTGACGATGGATTTTCAAACCGAAGCTGACATTGTACGAGCCTTGGGGCGGATTGCGGCTAACGGGCATTTGCATAAAGGCGCAAAGCCGGTGCATTGGTGTACCGATTGTGGCTCGGCGTTGGCGGAAGCGGAAGTGGAATACGCCGATAAAACCTCGTTCTCGATTGATGTGCGCTTTACCGTTGCAGATGAGGCAGAAGTGTTGAAACGTTTGCCCGACGCGACGGGGCAGGGTGATTTGTCGGTGGTGATTTGGACAACCACGCCTTGGACGTTGCCCGCCAACCAAGCGGTGGCACTGAACCCTGAACTGGAATACGTGGTAGTGCAAACGCCTGTTGAGCGTTTGCTGGTGGCTGATGCCTTGCATGAGTCTGTGTTACAACGTGCCGACATCAGTGAATACACCATTATTGCCCGCTGTACTGGCGATAAGCTGGAGGGTTTGCTGTTACAGCATCCGTTTTACGCTCGGCAAGTCCCCGTGATTTTGGGTGATCACGTGACCACCGACGCGGGGACAGGTGCGGTGCATACCGCGCCCGGTCATGGTCAGGAAGATTTTGTGGTGGGTTTGAAATATGGCTTGCCGGTGGATAATCCGGTGGGCAATGACGGCTGTTT
>JBEUIR010000322.1:1481-3072 GCA_040415395.1 Candidatus Thiothrix namsaraevi | reverse complement strand
TTGATTCAGCGGTATTTGACGGTTTAACGCCGCCAAATACCTGACCTTTACATGACCGTTACTGAAACCGCCGGAAGTCAGTTAGCTTGCGGTCTTCCTTCACTTCATCGTGCGGAATCAGCAAATAACGCCACGGTTTTGTGCTTTGTTCCAAGGCATAGTCTGACGCATGGCTACACCACCGTCTTGCTGCATCTGCTTTGGCTTGCACGTCAGGTGCTTCCATCTCGGTTTTTGCCTTGGTTTCCACCATGAAAATCACGTTATCGGTTTCCGCGACAAAATCCGGCACGTATTCCGGTTGCTCTGTCCCCAGCTTGTAATAAATCTGGAATTGTCCTTTGGCGGGCTTGAACCACTTTTGCGCATCACGCTCCAGCAGCACCGCAAAACGGCGTTCCGTGTCGGAATCAAATTTCTGCAAGGGATAAAGGCAACGTTCAAAACCACCAAACAGCAGTTGTTTGATGCGGCTGCTATCCGTTACGGTTTCACGGTAGGAGCGCGGCGGCTGGTTGGCGTTGGCGGTGAAATTGCAGGATTTTAGTGGGGTAAAACCACGGCTGACTTGCACTTCGTAACCGCTGGCTTTTTCCCAGAAATGCTTGAGCATTTGCGCGTGGATTTCGCGGGCAATCAGTTTGCGGTCTTTGTTCAGCACATTATGCGCCTCGTCTTCGGACAGGTAGGAGCGCAGGTGTTGCACCATTTGTCCCGCAAGGTCGTAGAGAATTTCTTTCTGGCTGAAGTAATCAATGTCGTCGTAATCCAGCAGGGCGAATACCACGTAATCTTCCAGCCGCTCTTCCTGTTTGCCAGCGGCGGCTTTGAGGTGGAATTGTTCGTGGGTGCGTAGCAGTTGCCCGACCAGTTCGCGGTCGCCCGGTTGCAGGTGCAAGCCGCTGACATCCAGCTTGAAGGGGTGGAAGCCGGTTTCGACTTCGCCGGTTGGATTGACCAGTATGCGCGGGATGTCGATGGTTTGTTGAACCATGACGGTGGTGGTTTTGGCAACAATCGCGGCGAGGTCGGCGGCGTTGTCAGCGGTGAAAAGTGTGCCTTGTTGGGGTGTCAGGCGTTCGCGGACTTCGGCGGCAATGGCTTGTTGCACGTCGGCTTTGAGCAGAGCATTGCTGGTGGGGACAAAATCGCGGTTGGCTGCGTAGTTGGCAGCGACTTCGGCGACGATACGGGCGGTTTCGTCAAGAGGGCGTATGCAATACGCCCCTACGACATTGTTCTCCTGTAGGGGCGTATTGCATACGCCCTCTTCCGATTCTCGACGCAAGTAATTGGGCTGTACTTCAACACTAATCTTTTTGTCGTCTGCCGTGGGTGCATCGAGAATGATGCGCTGGAGACGGATCGGCGAGTCGCCTTTGTTGGCTTCGTCGATGATTTCCTGAAAGCGGTCGTGGGCAACGATATTCAGGCGGTCTACTGCCGCGTTGCCGGTGCGTTTACCATAGGGTAAGCGTAAGCCGCGCCCGATGGATTGTTCGATCAGGGTGCGGGCGTTGGCAGCACGTAGCGGCACGATGGTGTAGAGGTTGGTCACGTCCCAGCCTTCTTTGAGCATATTGACGTGGAT
>JBEUIR010000322.1:0-1381 GCA_040415395.1 Candidatus Thiothrix namsaraevi | reverse complement strand
GGTTCTTTGCCGCCGCGCACTTCCGAGTTGATCTTGGCAATGTTGAAAATATTGATGGTGACGGGTGACAGCAAACTGCTTTGCACTTGCGCAGCGCGGTAGTCGTAGTTTTCGCCCGTGATGATTTCCGGTGGCTGGAACACGAAATGGTGGATGCCCTTGAACACGTATTTGGGCGTATTCGGGGTGAAATCGGCAATCAGCTTGTTGTAAATCGTGAGGTTGGGCGCAAGCACAAAAAAGTTGTTGATGCCGTAAGCCTGATGCAAATAGGTGATGAACGCGCCCATCAAGCGGGTTTTGCCCACGCCTGTTGCCAACGCGAAACACAGCGAGGGGAATTCGCGCTCGAAATCTTCCAGCGTGGGGAATTGCGCTTGCAGGCTTGCCAGAATGCTGTTGAGGTCACGTGCGCCGGTTTGGTGCATGGCGGGGGAGGTTTCCAGCGCGGTTGCCAGCTTGTGCAGCGATTCGGCTTGTGGTGGGCGCAAGGAGAGGCTGGTATTAATCTCGTGCAGGGTTTGTTGGCGTGTCATGATGTTTCCCCTTCCCCAAATAAGCTGGCTTGTGTGCCGCTGGTATTGTCTTGTTGTGGGTCGGATTTTAATCCGACTTGTCGGGCTGAAGCCCGACCTACAGGCGTGGGTTCATCCACGGGTTGTGCCATTGGCAGGTTGGCGACGTTGAGGCTGTAGTCGTCTTTGCCCCATTCGCACAGGTTGAGGATGCTGTTGGGGATTTTTTTCAGGGTCAGGTTAGGCCAGCGGCGGCTGGCTTCTTCGCCGCTAATGCCGCGCCATGCGGCGGCGATGATCAGCAGGGAACGGTGTTCGCCGACTTCTTCCGCGAGTGCTTGCAGTTGCTCGAATGACAGGTTTTGGGTGGTGGCGTAGAGGAAACTGCGTTCGGTGGCGTAGCCTTGTTGCCAGAACACGGTTTCGGAGGGGGCGTAGGTGTAGCCGTGCTGTTTGCACAGGGCTTCGCTCATCATCGTGGCGTTGTAGTCGGGGTTAATGGTGAAATTGCCCCAGCGGTCGCGCTCCAGCAGGGAGGGCGCGAGTTTGTAATAGCGGAATCCGCCGCCGCCTGCCCAATCCACGGCTTTGCTGATGCCGCCTTGGTCGCTGCCGTCGATGACTTTTTGCAGGCGCGGGATGATGTGGGTGTGGCAGTGGTCGCCCAGTTCCACCATGATCCACTTGCGCCCCATCTTGTGCGCTACCGCGCCCGTCGTGCCGCTCCCCGCAAACGAATCCAGCACCCAATCCCCCGCATTCGTCGCAATATGAATAATCCGCTCCAATAACCGCTCCGGCTTAGGAGTATCAAATTGGCTTAATTGATCAATTAATGCTTTAACTTCTGCTTTAGATGTTCTATT
>JBEUIR010000321.1:0-3100 GCA_040415395.1 Candidatus Thiothrix namsaraevi | reverse complement strand
ACCGGACAAGCCGATAATATCCACCTTCTGCTCACGCGCCACTTGCAGGATTTTTTCCGCAGAAACCATCACCCCAAGGTCGATCACTTCGTAGCTATTGCACTGCAACACCACGCCGACGATGTTCTTGCCGATGTCATGCACGTCGCCTTTCACGGTTGCCATCAGGATTTTGCCGTTGGCTTGCACTTCGCAACCCGCCTTTTCCAGTTCCATGAACGGGTCGAGGTACGCTACCGATTTTTTCATCACGCGGGCGGACTTAACCACTTGCGGCAGGAACATTTTGCCCGCCCCAAACAAGTCACCAACCACGTTCATGCCATCCATCAACGGCCCTTCGATCACCAGCAACGGACGACCGAGTTTCACCCGTGCCTCTTCGGTGTCTTCGTTGACGAAGGCATCAATGCCTTTCACCAGCGCGTGTTCGAGGCGTTTTTCGACCGGCCATGAACGCCATTCGAGGTCTTCCTTCTTAACCTCAGCCGAGCCATCGCCTTTGTATTTCGCGGCAATATCCAGCAAGCGTTCGGTCGCACCCGCGTCCTTGTTCTGGATTACGTCTTCGA
The DNA here is from genome assembly GCA_040415395.1 of Candidatus Thiothrix namsaraevi. Classification (GTDB taxonomy): domain Bacteria; phylum Pseudomonadota; class Gammaproteobacteria; order Thiotrichales; family Thiotrichaceae; genus Thiothrix; species Thiothrix namsaraevi. The sequence continues at coordinate 2,528 of JBEUIR010000321.1, read as the reverse complement.
CCGCATCACGCAATTCGGCAGGAATATCGTCGTAAATCGCCATTTGCCCCGCATTCACAATCCCCATATCCATGCCCGCTTTAATGGCATGGTAAAGGAACACGCTGTGGATGGCTTCGCGCACCGGATTATTGCCCCGGAACGAGAACGACACGTTGGAAACCCCGCCAGAAATGTGCGCGTGTGGCAGGTTTTGGCGAATCCAGCGCGTGGCTTCGATAAAGTCCACCGCGTAATTGTTGTGTTCGTCGATACCCGTGGCGACCGCGAAGATATTCGGGTCAAAAATAATATCTTCGGGTGGGAAGCCGACTTGTTCGGTCAAAATCTTGTAAGCGCGGGTGCAAATCTCGATTTTCCGTGCTTGCGTATCCGCTTGCCCCTGTTCATCGAAGGCCATCACGATCACTGCGGCTCCGTAGCGGCGTACCAGCTTGGCTTGGGCGATGAATTTTTCTTCGCCTTCTTTCATCGAAATCGAGTTAACAATCCCCTTGCCTTGGATGCATTTCAAACCCGCTTCGATGACTTCCCACTTAGAAGAGTCGACCATCACCGGCACACGCGCAATGTCTGGCTCAGACGCGATCAGATTGAGGAAGCGCGTCATTTCTTTCTCGGCATCCAACAAACCTTCGTCCATGTTCACGTCGATGATTTGTGCGCCGCTTTCGACTTGTTCCAACGCGACTTCGAGGGCTTCGGTGTAATGACCTTCTTTGATCAAACGCTTGAATTTGAGCGAGCCGGTGACGTTGGTGCGTTCGCCCACGTTCACAAACAGGCTGTTTGCGCCGATATTGAACGGTTCAAGACCGGAAAGGCGGCATTCTTTGGCAAGCGTTGGCAATTGACGTGGTGCAATTCCAGCCACGGCATCGGCAATGGCTTTGATGTGTGCAGGCGATGTGCCGCAGCAACCGCCGACGATATTCAGGAAACCACTTTGCGCCCATTCACGGATGTGGACTGCCATTTCCGCGCCGTCCATGTCGTATTCGCCCATTTCATTCGGCAAACCCGCATTCGGGTGAGCGGAAACGTGGGAAGCGCAGACGCGGGACAATTCTTCGACATATTGACGCAGCAAATCCGGCCCCAGTGCGCAGTTCAACCCAAACGAAATCGCATCGGCATGTGCCAGCGCGTTGTAGAACGCTTCGGTGGTTTGCCCAGACAGCGTGCGTCCTGAGGCATCGGTAATCGTGCCGGAAATCATGATCGGCAGTTCGATATTGTCTTCGTCGAACACTTGTTTGACCGCAAACACCGCAGCTTTGGCGTTGAGCGTGTCGAAAATGGTTTCGATCAGGATAATATCCGCGCCGCCTTCGATCAGACCACGGGTGGATTCCATGTAGGCTGTGACCAGCGCATCGAAGGTGACGTTGCGGAAACCGGGGTCGTTGACATCGGGGGAAATGCTGCAAGTGCGGCTAGTGGGGCCGAGTACGCCTGCAACGAAACGTGGTTTGTCGGGTGTGCTGTATTCGTCGGCGACGGAACGCGCCAGTTTTGCCGCCTCCACATTGATTTCATACGACAGTTCTTGCATGTCGTAGTCGTGCATCGAAATCGTGGTGGCGTTGAAGGTATTGGTTTCGAGGATGTCTGCGCCAGCGGCGAGGTATTCCCCGTGAATCGTGCGGATGACTTCCGGTTTGCTCAGCACCAACAGGTCGTTATTGCCCTTGATGTCTTTGTGCCAGTCGGCAAAGCGTGTGCCGCGATAATCGGCTTCTTCCAGCTTGTAGCGTTGGATCATCGTGCCCATCGCCCCATCAAGGATGAGGATGCGGTCGGCAAGGGCGTTTTGTAGTTGGGTTGTGCGGTTCATGGTTAAGCCATCAGCAATTCAGTTAAGGCGCGTATCCTACCAGAATTGACGCGCAGAACATAAGCTGTCTTATGGGAATGCGTCATTCACCACGCCCGAAACATTGAATGCCTTGTGCTATGCTTGACCTACCGGAATCTTCAGGAACAGCGATGAAAATCCCCTACGGTGACAGCAACTTCAAAAAAGTGATGGACATTTTGCCCGACTGGGTTTGCGAAATCACCTCGCCGGGGCATGAGCGCAAAGACACCTTTACCCAATTGCCGCGTTTACAGGCATACCAAGTGCCGCATTACTGGCTGATTTCGCCGGAAGACAAAACCCTGATTGCGTATGCGTTGGATAACGGGCATTACCGCCTGGCGTTTTCGGTGGAATGCCATGATGCAGCGGTTTGCAGCCAGTTGGTGATACCGCCGTTTGCGGGGCAGGTGTTGGATTTTGGGTATGTGTTTGGGGAGGAATAGTTTACTGGACTTGCTGCATCAATCCTCCGCAGATTCATGCACATAAGGCAAAAAGCCGCACCGAAACGCCTTCACAATGGATACAGGTCTGATTCCTCAAGCTGCTTTTTGAATTTTTGGGCTGGTATTCTCCAGTGCATCAAACAAGCCGTCGATCACGTTATCCTTACCCGCAAACAGTGCATCGGGGCCACCCGTGTGTAAACTGGTAAAGGGAGCTT
>JBEUIR010000320.1:0-3109 GCA_040415395.1 Candidatus Thiothrix namsaraevi | reverse complement strand
AATGGTGCCCGGAGCCGGACTCGAACCGGCACGCTGTTACCAGCGAGAGATTTTAAGTCTCTTGTGTCTACCGATTTCACCATCCGGGCAGGGGGGAGTAAGGTAGGGCGCTAATCTTACCTAACTCTCACGCTGGCTGCTAGTATTTTTGTTAGGAATTTGCAGTTCCCGCCATCATAAGCATCAGCCTGCTATAATGCGTCGTATTATTGGAATGCTAACAAGGAATCAGCCGCACCATGCAGTATTTAAAAACCGTGTTGTTCACTATGGGGATGTTGTCAGGTCCAGCCGTGTACGCCGATTGCACGCCACCGGATTTTAAGGGTTGGATAGCGGATTTCCAGCAAGAAGCCAAGGCAGCCGGTTTGCCAGTAGACGTACTCAATAACCTCAAACCTGATCCTGCGGTGATTCAGCGTGACCGTTCCCAGCAAGTGTTCGGGCAGGATTTCCTCACCTTTGCCACCAAGAAAGTCAGTGCGAACCGTTTGGGATTGGGGCGTACTCACTTGAAGAAACACGCGGCGTTGCTGAAACGCATCGAGCAGGAATACGGCGTACCGGCTGAAATTCTGGTGGCGCTGTGGGGCTTGGAAACCGATTTTGGGGCAGTCACGGGCGATTTTTCCACGCTACGTTCGCTGGTGACGTTGGCACATGATTGCCGTCGCCCGGAGATGTTTCGTGCTGAATTGCTCAGTGCGCTGCAATTGCTGCAAAAAGGTGATTTGACCCCCGCAAAAATGCGCGGTGCATGGGCGGGGGAAGTGGGGCAATTGCAATTTATGGCGTCCAGTTATGACCGCTATGCGGTGGATTTTGATGGCGATAAGCACCGTGATCTGATTCATTCCAGTGCTGATGCTTTGGCGTCTGCGGCGAATTTGCTCAAGGTTAACGGTTGGCGGGCGGGCGAGCCGTGGTTGCAAGAGGTTAGAGTACCTGCGGCAATGGATTGGTCACTTGCCCGCTTGAATAGCCGCTTGCCTTTGGAGGATTGGGCGGTGCAAGGTGTCAAGGATGCTGATGGCAGTCCTTTAAGTGGCAGCGGTACGGCGGCTTTGTTGTTGCCGATGGGCAGACATGGTCCTGCATTTCTTGCCTTTCCAAACTTCGAGGTGTTTCTGCAATGGAATGAATCGACGGTGTATGCCACGACTGCGGGCTATTTTGCCACCCGTTTGGCGGGTGAGCCCGTGCTGCGCCAAGGTAATGCGCCCGTTAAGGTGCTGACAGTCGCGCAAACCAAACAGTTACAGGCGAAATTGCAAGCACAGGGACAAGCTATTTCCAAAGTCGATGGGATTATTGGTGAGGAAACTCGCGAAGCGGTGCGTCAGGTGCAACAAAAATTAGGGCTGCCAGTGGATGGCTACCCTGATACTGAATTGCTGGCACGTCTGTAATGCAGTAACATTACCCACCGCAAAATAGGTATACAGGTACGGCAACGGGTAACGCTTGCCGAGTTTATGGATAACACGTAATACGGTTGGTTTCAGTGGATATACAACTTTCACAGCGCGTTGGGCGCGTCAAACCTTCGCCTACACTTGCCATCACGGCATTGGCAGCTCAGCTTAAAGCATCAGGCCGCGATATTATCGGTTTGGGGGCGGGTGAACCCGATTTTGATACCCCCGGACATATTAAGCAGGCGGGCATCGAAGCCATCCAAAAAGGTGAAACCCGCTACACGGCAGTAGACGGCACACCTGCGTTGAAGCAGGCGATTATCCGTAAATTCAAACGTGATAACGGTTTGGATTTCACCCCAAAACAGATTTTGGTGTCGTGCGGTGGCAAGCAGAGTTTTTATAACCTGTGCCAAGCCCTGCTGAATGCGGGGGACGAAGTGATTATTCCTGCGCCATATTGGGTATCGTACCCCGATATGGTGTTATTGGCTGACGCAGTGCCAGTCATTGTTGCCGCAGGTCAAGCAGACAACTTCAAGTTATCAGCCGCTCAATTAGAGGCGGCGATTACCCCGAAAACCCGCTTATTTGTGATCAATAGCCCTTCAAACCCGACTGGGGTGGCGTATACGGGCGAAGAATTGGCAGCACTCGGTGAAGTGTTGCGGCGTCATCCCCAGGTTTTGATTGCGACAGATGATATGTACGAGCATGTACTGTTTGAAGGGCGAAAGTTTGTCAATATTCTGAACGTTTGCCCGGATTTGTACGCGCGTACCATCGTGCTGAATGGGGTTTCCAAAGCATATGCCATGACCGGGTGGCGGATTGGTTACGCTGGCGGCCCGGAAAAGCTGATTCAGGCGATGAATATTATTCAGTCGCAAAGCACCTCGAATCCTACCTCGATTTCGCAATACGCAGCGGTGGTCGCTTTGGACGGCGATCAGAGCTTCATTCAGACGATGGTCAGCGCGTTTGAACAGCGCCATGCGTTTGTGCTGAAAGCGTTTAATGCGATGGATGGGGTGGAATGTTTGCCAGCCGATGGCACGTTCTACAGTTTTCCGAATGTAGAGGGCATGATCCAACGTTTGGGACTGGAAGACGATACCGCGCTTGCCAGCTATTTGCTGGATAAAACCGGTGTGGCGGTGGTGCCGGGTTCAGCGTTTGGTCTGGCGGGGCACATCCGCATTTCTTTTGCGACCAGCATGGCGAATCTGGAGAATGCTTTGGGGCGCATCGCCTCCGTTTAACCGGTCAATAAACGCATTGCTGAGAAGGGGCGAGAAACTTCTTGCCCCTTTTATCTTGCCACTACGGGGTAGTGATTCTCCAAATGGGTGATGACCAAATCCTGTAAAACGATGAATTCGTCATTTTTCAATAAATCTTGGTAAAGCCTGTCACCTAATAAAGTACGCAATTTTTCGTACAAGTAGGGTAATTCAAAGGCGGTGTGAGTGGTGTCTTGCACCATCGGGTGATGTTTCAAACGAGCATCAACCGGTGACGCAGTGAGTGAGGCTGCAATAAGTAATGCCCCTAATGCAACAACTTTGCACATGATAAGTTCCTCTATTGGTGTTCTAACCAGCCCAGCGATCTATAATAAGATATATTATCGCGCTCATTAGTCGCATTATGCTGTGAGCAAGTTCACACTTATAGAGGAACTTATCATG
>JBEUIR010000319.1:0-3119 GCA_040415395.1 Candidatus Thiothrix namsaraevi | reverse complement strand
GGGTTTACTTTCGCAGGGTCGCCGCCTTGATCAGCGATTGCGTCACGCAGGCCTGCGAGGTCAACCAGTGCGGTTTGACCGAGGATGTCGTGGCAGACTACGCGGGCGGGATACCAAGGGAAATCCAGCTCTTGCTTGCCTTCGATGAGCTGTTTCAAGGAATCAGTCAGGGCTTCTGGTTCGCAACGGCGTACCAGTTGTTCTGCCAATACACGTGAGGTGTAGGGTAGGGTGTCGTAGCTGCCCGGTTGGATGGCTTCGATGGCTGCGCGGGTGTCGAAGTAGTCCAGCGCAGTGCCGGGTAACGGTTTACGGTATTCGGTATTCATATATGTCTCTTAACCCCGTTCTGCTAACGGCGCAAACACCAGATTTTCTGGCCCCACGTAATTCGCACTTGGGCGAATAATCTTGCCGTCTTCGCGCTGTTCGATCACGTGCGCACCCCAGCCCGTCACGCGGGAAATCACGAAAATCGGCGTGAACATATCGGTCGGCACGCCCATTTGTCCGTAAGACACGGCTGAGAACCAGTCCAGATTTGGGAACATTTTCTTCAGTTCCCACATGGTGGATTCCAGACGGTCGGCGATGTCGTACATCTTCATGTCGCCATTTTCTTCTGCCAACTGTTTGGCAACGCGCTTGATGACTACGTTACGCGGGTCGGAAAGGGTGTAAACCGGATGCCCGAAACCAATGACGATTTCTTTCTTGGCAACGCGCTCGCGGATGTCGGCTTCGGCTTCGTCGGCACTGTTGTAGCGGGTCTGGATGCGTTGCGCTTCTTCGTTTGCGCCGCCGTGTTTGGGGCCACGCAATGCACCGATTGCACCGGTGATGCAGGAATACATATCGGAATTCGTGCCAGCAATGACGCGGGCAGCGAAGGTGGATGCATTGAATTCGTGTTCAGCGTACAGAATCAACGAGGTGTGCATGGCGCGTACCCATGACTCGCTCGGCGTTTCGCCGTGCAGCAGGTGCAGGAAATGCCCGCCGACGGTTTCATCGTCGGTTTCCACTTCGATCACTTTGCCGTTGATGGCGTAGTGATACCAGTACAGCAGCATGGAACCGAAGCTGGCAATCATGCGGTCGATGATATTGCGGGCATCAGCGGCAGGGTGGTGTTCCTTTTCCGGCATACATGCGCCGAGCACGGAACAGCCGGTGCGCATCACATCCATCGGGTGAGTGGAAGGTGGCAGGGCTTCGAGTGCTTGTTTGACGGGCATCGGCAGGCCGCGCAGTGATTTCAGCTTGCGCTTGTAGGCTTTCAGCTCAGAAGCGTTTGGCAGTTTGCCGTGGACGATCAGGTGGGCAATTTCCTCGAACTCGGCTTGTTCGGCGAAGTCGAGGATGTCGTAACCACGGTAATGCAGGTCGTTACCCGTGCGCCCAACCGTGCAAATGGCGGTGTTGCCAGCAGCCGTGCCGGAAAGGGCGACGGATTTTTTAGGCTTAGGTAATGTGTGTTCTGACATGGGTACTCCTCTTACTCCGCGCCTTTTTCGACAAACAATTGGTCAAGTTTCTGCTCGAAAGCGTGATAGCCGATGGTGTCGTACAGATCCATGCGGGTTTGCATGGTGTCGATCACGTTCTTTTGTGTCCCTTCGGTTAGCAGGTGGGTGTAAACGTTTTCAGCCGCTTTGCACATCGCGCGGAAGGCACTGAGTGGGTACAGCACCAGTTGCACGCCGACAGCGGCGAGTTCGGTGGTGGTGTACAGTGGGGTTGCGCCGAATTCGGTGATGTTTGCCAGTACCGGCACTTTAATCACGCTGGTGAATTCTGCGTACTGTTCCAACTTGTTCATCGCTTCGGGGAAGATCATGTCTGCACCGGCTTCCACACATGCCATTGCGCGGTCGATGGCGGATTGCATTCCTTCTACGGCGAGTGCGTCGGTACGTGCCATGATCACGAAGCTGTCGTCAGTCCGTGCGTCAACGGCAGATTTCACGCGATCCACCATTTCTTGCAGCGACACAATGGCTTTGTTGGGGCGATGACCGCAACGCTTTTGCATGACCTGATCTTCGATGTGGAAACCGGCAACGCCTGCCTGAATCATTTCACGGGTAGCGCGGGCAATGTTAAAGGTGCCGCCCCAGCCAGTATCAATATCGACCAACAGCGGTGCAGAAGTCACGGCAGTAATACGCTTGGCATCTTCCAGCACGTCGTGCAGGGTAGTAATGCCAAGGTCAGGAATGCCTAATGAGGAAGCAGCCACACCACCGCCCGACAGGTACAGGGCTTTATGCCCGACCTTTTCGGCAATGATGGCACTGTTGGCAGTAACCGCCCCAACAACTTGCAGGGGAGCGTGATCGTTAACTGCCTGGCGCAGTTTTTGACCGGGCGATAAATTTTGATTTGCTGTCATGTTCCTCATCCATCATTTGACTAATACTTTTCCATGCGCCGCTGATATGACGACGCATGAGGATTTCCGCCAATTCGCCGTCACGCGCCGTTAGCGCATCGACAATATGGCGGTGCTGTTGCAAGGCAGGGCGAGTACGGCTTGAAAGTCGGCTAGTGCGGTAACGGCACATGCGCAACAATTGGTACAACTCGCCTGCCAGCAGGTCGATCAACATCTGGTTACGGCTACCCAGTGCGATCTGGTAATGAAAGTCGAAATCGCCTTCGCTTTGGATGTAAATCTGCCCGTCGGTGGCTTCGATTTGCTCGGCGTGCTTTTCGAGCAGTACCCGCAGCGTTTCAATTTCCGCGTCTGTCATGCGTAACGCTGCCGTGCGGCACGCCATGCCTTCAAGTGCTTCACGCACGGCGTACAAATCCGCCATCATCTCGCGGTCAAGCGTAACGACACGCGCCCCGGCATGTGGTATACGTTTGACGAGGCGCATCCCTTCGAGCTGGCGTAAGGCTTCGCGCAACGGGCCGCGCCCGATGCCGTAACGTTCCGCTAGATCGGATTCGTTCAATTTTTGTCCTTGAAGGAGTTCACCCGTGATAATGGCTTGCGTTAATTTCGTGGAAGCCACATCCGCTAGTGTTCCTTCTGGTGTGTGTAGTGCTAACATGGTGTTATTCTCGATCATTGTTGACAATCTTTTGGTTTCGCGCCACGTTCCCGCGTT
>JBEUIR010000318.1:0-3126 GCA_040415395.1 Candidatus Thiothrix namsaraevi | reverse complement strand
CGCCACCCGCGCTGTCCATCCCCGCCCTGAAGGGCGAGGTTTTCCGCGCAGTCTGATAAAGCTTACTTTTTGAGCTTGTCTTTTATTATAAAAAAAATCTATTATTAGCGAGCATAAATTCAACCTAACTAGCGCAATCCCTCACAAGATGCACTATATTCAGACTTGGCATTGACAGGGGCGTCACGCCAAGGCGCACTAACACGATGGTTGCAACCTAGAAAATATTTCAATGAATAAGAAAAAAATCAGCTCATCCTTGCACACGTCACCACTGATCATTCAGGGGCAGATCACCTTCCTCTCGCGGCACGGGGCAACTTGGCTGTGGGGGAATGCGTTTGCGGCTACGCTGTTTGTGCTCCTGCGCTGGGTGGAAAGCACAGAAAATATGGCCTTGCTGCTGGTTTGGTTCACCGCCATCTTAGCCATGAATATAATGCGCTGGCTATTTGGGCAACAGTTCTTACCCTCGCAACATTATTCCAGTGAAGAATTACAGGTGTTCGGGCAACGTTACCTCATTTACTCCACGCTCATCAGTGCTTTATGGGGAGTGTCAGGCTTTATCCTCTTCTCATTCGACCCCTTGATGCAAGCGGTACATGTGTTGTTACTGGCTGGAGCCATTGTTGCCGCCATGCCGGTATTGGCGCTTTCCAGCTTGGCGTTATACCTGCAAATCGGCGCAATTCTGTTGCCGATTACGTTGAATTTATTATTGCTGGGCGAAACAGCGCAGCAATCCCTAGCATTGGCAACTGCCTTGCTGGGTATGTTACTGGCGATGGCATCGCGCTCGATTACCGGTTTGCTCAATGAGTTGCACAATGCACAGATTCAGGTACAGGAACAGGCACACACCGACCCTGTGACCCAGATTTCTAACCGGCGTTTTTTCGACACTACTTTTAAGATGGAATGGCGTCGTGCCACCCGTGAAGCAAAACCCTTATCACTGTTGATGATTGATGTTGATCATTTCAAACGTTACAACGACCGTCACGGGCATCAGGCCGGTGATCAATGCCTGCAAATTATTGCGCAATGCATTAAAGCTGTGGCACGCCGTGCATCGGATGTCGTCGCCCGCCACGGCGGCGAAGAATTCGTGATTCTATTACCGGATACACGCCTAGAAGATGCCGCATTATTAGCGGAGCGGGTGCGCAAAAGCGTGGAAGATCAACGCATACCGCATTCCGATGGGGCAATTCCGCGCATTGTTACAATCAGTATTGGCGTATCCAGTTGCACCCCCACTACCGCATACGATGCGCAAGCCCTGCACGATGCCTCCGTGGTTTACCCCGCAATGCTATTGAATGCAGCAGATCGGGCGCTATACCGGGCTAAACGTAACGGACGTAACCAGATTGCCAAAGAAGGTTGTGGCGAAGGCATCATCAAGCTTCCCGTGCCACAAGCAGCAGCGACCCATGCGGCTTAAGCGTCAGATGTAACCATTACGCCACTACGTGCTGTTACAATTTGTTACAAAAACTTTATTCGGTTTCAGGGAATAGCATTTTCCTCAAAGAAAAACATGCTATAAAGTAGCACTCGCTCTTTTAGAAGAAACACAAGAATACAGGGAATTGCTGGCTGCCATGACTATTGATAAAGAACTCATTATTGCTGAGCTTGACACCCTGCTTGCCAGCCCCGGCTTTCGCGCCAGAAAAATTATCAAGCGTTTTTTACATTATGTTGTGCATGAAACCTTGGCAGGGCGCGGGGATGCGCTCAATCAACACAGCATTGCCATCCATGCTTTAGGTAAACCATCCGATTTTTCACCGGTCTACAACCCCGTGGTGCGCATTGAAGCCGGACGCCTGCGCAAATTGCTGAAAGCACATTACGCGGATGCGAATACCCCCGGTCACATCATGATCACCATCCCAAAGGGGACGTATCAAGCCGCGTTCATCCTGAGAACTCGTTCGCCAACCACCACAATACCGCCAGAAATTCCGCTGACCCCGCACGTCACCGAAGGGCCGCGTGTATTGTTGCAATGCCGGGTACTCGACACCGCCGCAACCAACGGTGCTGCTCCCCTGTGCCATAAAGTGCGCAACGATTTATTGCTGATGTTAAATCGCTTTCGCAATATTCGCGTCGTAGCGGGTGATACACCCGATACAACCAAGACTCACCACACTGATTATATCTTGAGTTGCGATCTCCAGATTACCGCCACAGAAGCCGCACTATTCCTTGTTCTCACCCATGCACCCAATGCTGAATTGGTATGGGCAGACACATTACGCTTAATAATCCACCCCACCCAACAGGATTTGGATAAACTGTGGATACAGGTGGCTGCCAATACGGTTGCGGTGCATTCCGGCAAAATGTTATACCACTGGGCGCAATACCAACAAAGCATGACACCATCCATTGCGGCTCATCATCAAGCGTTGGTTCATTATCTGGCTTTCCTGCACAACATCACCCGTGAAAGTTTTAGCAAAGCCCTCATGAGTTGCCAACAACGCCTGCAACACTTTCCGCATGACAGCAAAGCCTTGGTGATTCTGGCGCGTCTATGCGGCTACGATCATGTGCTGCAATACCATTTGATTGAGAATCTGGAAACCACTTGGACGCATTCAGCCCGTACTGCCCTGAAGCTTGACCCCGGCAATGCAGAAGCACATTCCATTTTTGCACACAATCGCTACTTTCTCGGTAATCATGCGCTGTGCCGTTCCGAATTGGAAATGGCACGCCAAACCAATCCGTTCGACACGTCGATTGAGTATTTGTATGGGTTCGGGCTGTACATGACCGGCGAGCATGAGGCAGGCATCCAGGCAATTCGCAACCTCATGGCGCTTCAATTTCCGCAACCTGACTGGTATCACGTCCTACCCTTTTTACATGCATTCAATCAAGGCAACTATCAGGAAGCCTTAGTTTTAGCTGAGCGTATTCAGCACTTCGGCTACTGGGGAGAATTAGCCCGCAGTGTTAGTTGCTTTCGTCTGGGACAAACGGTACGTAGCCAACAAGAGCTTCAGGAATTATTATGCGATAAATCTCAACAGCCAAATACCCAAAATCCCGATAATCGGTCTATTTTCTCGCATGATGCATTAAAAAAAGTATTGCAAACAC
>JBEUIR010000317.1:0-3134 GCA_040415395.1 Candidatus Thiothrix namsaraevi | reverse complement strand
ATTGATGCGTGGTATGTGCTTGATCCGGTGATCACCGTTCACCCTGACAGTATTTTCTTTGAATGTTTTTCGCAGGACGAATCGAGTTACGGCAAACTGAGCTGCCGCTACGAAGTGTTCCAGAATGTGCGCGAACACGCTTACGGCACGACCAATATCGACTATTCGCATGAGTTGTATCAGGAATTCCAGAAAATCCGCGATTACAAGCGTACCGAATTTGTGATTGATCCATCCGGCTTTGAGGTAAAAACTGACATGAGTGACGAGTTCAAGGAGGAGAAAATCGACCTGCCTGACAGTTGGGTACGTGGTTTTCTGCAAGTCAGTTCGGCGATGAGTTTGCCATTTACGACCTTCAACCTGCACCCGATGGATATGTACAATATCTTGCTGTTTTTAAAGCGGCACAAGGAAAAGACCGGCCCCCGTTCTTTGCGGTTTTGCCTGACACCGGATCAGCCGATTCAGGTGAAATTTGATCCGTGGGGCGAAACCTTGACCTGTCCGCGCAGTATTTACACCGGCAATGCGGCGCAGGAAGTGCGGATTTGGGGACGGCGGCGTTTGTTCATACTGGAACGCTTGTTACCCATTGTGAAACATTTCCGCGTGAGTTTACTAGGGTCGGGTTTGCCAAGCTTTTGGGTAGCGGAAATGGAGCACATGACCTTCACGCTGGGCTTGTCGGGTTGGAGTGCCAATGACTTTTCGCGGATGGGCAATTTCGATTTGATGGCTCCACGGGGTGATGTCGATAGCGTCACCGCCGAGCGCGTGTTTGCAGCGTTGCAGACTACTTGGCAGGAAAGTGCTACGTCGCTGGCATTGCGCTTAGGATTAGACGAGCTAACCGTAAAATCCGCACTGGGGATTTACTCACAATACGGGCGCGTGTTGTATGACATGGATAAGGATGTGTACCGTATTCGTGAACTCAGCAAAGACCCGTTGCCAATGGATAAACTGCGTTTTAGCAATGAGCGGGAAGCCAAGGCAGATAATTTCCGTAAGGCGGGTTTGGTGACGGTGGTGTCGCGAGAAGCGCAACAGAATGGACGGCAGTTAGTGCGTGGAGAGGTCATCGACAATGCACACACGTACCAGCCAGAAATCACGCTGGATGCGGATATGCGGCTGGTGGAAGCGCGGTGTTCTTGCCACTTTTATATTCAGAACAAGCTGAATCAAGGGCCGTGTGAACATATGTTGGCGGTGCGGTTAGCGGGGAGTTGATGCGGCGACACGCTGGCGTAACACCTCCAACTGCTGCAAGGTCGCGTAGCCATCAGCAGGAAAACCCGCCTCTTGTTGCCAGCGCCGTAAGGCGGAACGGGTATTGCGCCCCAATTTGCCATCTACCCCCTCGGTGCTATAACCCGCCACCGTCAGCAAGGACTGCAATTCGGATTTCTGAGCATGGCTCAATGGTAGTTCTTCGGTCGGCCAAGTTGCCGATAATGGCGGCTTGCCTTGAATACGATCCCCCAAATAACCGACGGCGAGTGCGTAATTCTGCGCATTGTTGTATTTGAGAATCGCATCGAAATTGCGTAATGCCAAGAACGCCGGGCCTCGATGCCCCGCCGGTAACAACACAAAGGCATTGCTAGTGCTGCTATCCAACACCTGCCCATGAACAGCCGTCACGCCCGCAATCTTGCCCCAGATATTCAGTGGCAACCAGAAATCCATATCTGCTTGCGACCAGTCGAAATTCGCTGGCAAACGCACTTCAAAGCCCCACGGCTGATCGCGTTCCCAACCAGAATTTGCCAGATAATTCGCGGTGGACGCCAAGGCATCAGGAATGCTGTTCACCAAATCGCGTTTGCCATCGCCGTCAAAATCAACTGCGTAGGCTTCAAACGTCGTGGGAATAAATTGCGTGTGTCCGATAGCACCTGCCCATGAACCCTGCATGGAAATGGGCGACATATCGCCACTTTGCACAATGCGTAAGGCTGAAATGAGTTGTGCCTGCCAGAATTTGCGGCGGGCTGGTTCCCCTGCATACGCGAGCGTTGCCAGTGAACGTACAATGCTATAACGCCCGGTATGGTTGCCGAAATTGCTTTCCAGCCCCCAGACCGATAACAGGTATTCGGGTTGTACGCCGTATTGCGCGTGGATACGGCTTAATAGCGGCGCGTAATCGTGTAAAAAGGCTTGCCCTTTGGCGATACGTTCAGGGGATGCGGCGGTTTCGAGGTATTCCCAAACACTTTTGGTAAATTCGGGCTGATGAGCTTCCAGACGCAGGACTTTTTTATCGGGCGACAACCCCCGTAAAGCCCTATCCACGTTGTCCGCGTGGATGCCTTCATTAATGGCGACCTGACGAAATTGCTGCTTCCATGCATCAAACGCGCTGTCAGTCCTAGTACCGTACCCGAACAACAGCACAACAAGCAATAACACTACCGGCAACCCATGTAACCACTTCTGGTTCATTCAGCCGTTCCATACACTCCAAAAATCATCGACGTATAATAGCAGAGATATTCGGAAAGGTTGGATGAAGAACAAAATTTAGTCTTTTTTCTTACCCACCGGACGGGCAAACGGGCTGACATTACCCGCAGCCCCCGAACCGTCTAGTGCCAGAATTTTGCTGACACCCGTGCGTTCCACTTCGTCGATACGGATTACAGAATGGATGGGGATGAAGCTGCGTTTGACCGCTTCAAACTCCGTTTTGAGGCGCTCTTCAGCGGGGTCGATCACCACGCTGCTTTGCGTACCGAAAACAATTTCTTCCACCACAACAAAGCCGTACAGATCCGACTCGTAAACCTGACGGGCAAAAATTTCGTAAATTTTGTCTTGGTTAACAAAAGAAATGCGGTAGATGCTGCGGTCGCTGCTCAACGGTTTTGCCTCAAAGAATAATTATCAGGGGAAAAATGGCATCAGTTGTAGCAGGAATTCAGTCAGAAGTCACTCGCCTACCACTATTCCGAGTGATTTACTTCCACACCCAGAAAACATCGTTACGTGCATCAGTAAAATCAGCTTCTAGGCGTTGCCAAGGCACACTGCTCAACACATTGAGCATTTGGCGCGGGGGTAACATCGGATGCCCGATTTTAAAACCCGTATAAGCATTCAGCCACAGACGCAAACGTGCCTGC
>JBEUIR010000316.1:0-3137 GCA_040415395.1 Candidatus Thiothrix namsaraevi | reverse complement strand
TAGCTCCCTGAGCTAATAACGCCTGAATACCGGGGTTTTCAGCACCAGCGACACCTTGTAAGCGAGCAACAACACGCCGATGACTGGTGATGTCGATTGCCTCACCACCACGGGTTTGCTGCAAATAATGCGACAAATGTGTCTTCAATTCACGAATGGAAACCTGCATTTTGACCTCTTTCTTGCCAAATTATACCGAATTATAGTCGCAAGCGACGGCAGATTTCCAGCATACTAATCGTGCCTTCTTTACTGTTGTATCAAAAGGTTGCAGAGTAATGGGCAAATACTAATAACGATAAACACCCCCAACCGAGGAGGAGAACGATGAAAACCGTCAGCGATATTCTCGCCAAAAAAGGCACTGAAATACTCAGTATCAGCCCAACTGTCACCGTGATTGATGCCGTGAAAGCGATGGCACAGCAAAAAGTCGGCGCATTACTGGTATTGGAAGCAGGCAAACTCAAAGGCATTGTGTCAGAGCAGGATTACACCCGCAAAGTGATCCTGACCTGCCTCAATGCCGAACAACTGCTGGTGCAAGACATTATGACGCGGCAGGTCGTGGTCACGCGCCCCGACCAGCCGGTTCAGGAAGTGATGGCAATCATGACCGAGCGCCGTATCCGCCATTTGCCGGTGATGCACAATGGCGAATTGGTCGGGCTGGTTTCCATTGGCGATTTAGTCAAGGAAATCATCTCGGAGCAGCAGTTCATTATTGCGCAACTGGAAAATTACATTCACGGGTAAAACCCAGCGCCCTGCTGGTTCTTACAGCGCTGCCAACGTCGGATAAACCTTGCGGTATGCCGTCAGCAAACGCTGGTGCGTCTCGCAGCCGTGCAATTCCAGCGTGGGAGCGCTAATACCCCAGAAGCGCACACTGCCATCCAGCAAGGCTTGCGCCTGTTGCAACGCGGTTTCACCGTACAATAAACCCACGTTTGGCATATAACCCGCCACATCATCCATATCCAACAAAGCTTCGATGCAGCGGTACACGCGGCGGCGCTCGTCATTGATTTGCTCGAAATGGCGAATCCACTGGCAACCTTCCCGAATCGCGTCTTCATCATCCATCGCCAATGCCAGCAAGGTTTTCAACTCGCCGACCCGCAAATCCGCCCACAGCGAACCCGCATCCGGCGCTAAGCCAATCAAGGCAGCCACCGGTTGATGATCATCCAAACCCAGCTCTTCAATGGTATCGAATAGTTCAGTGCATTCCTCATCTTCCAAATCCGGCAAATGCAGAATCGCCTCGCGCACCGCATTACCGGTGCTGTTATTGTCCCACTCCAGATCTTCAACCTGATAAATTTCAGACATTTCCGGCACAATAATGCGGCAGGCATACACGCCCAAATGCTCAAAATCCATGATGTAGATGTCGAAATCATCCGCGTGGATGCGTTCCATCAAATGCTGGCACTCTTCCTCGGTCGTGCCACTGAAATTCCAATCGACGAACCCATAATCGGGTTCATTCCACAAAAAATCCCAATGCAGCGGGCCGCTGGAATCAATGAAATGCGTTTCCAGATTTTGCGGGGAAGCCACATCGTCCAGCTCAAAACTTGGCTCAGAAAAACCCGCCAAGCGATCCAATGCCCTGCCCTGCAACAATTCCGTGAGGGAACGTTCCAACGCCACTTCAAAACGCGGATGCGCCCCAAAACTGGCATACACACCCTGATCAGCGGGGTTCAGCAAGGTCACGCACATCACCGGATATTGCCCGCCTAATGATGCATCTTTCACCAAAACCCCAAAACCGGCAGCGCGTAATTCCGCAATACCCGCCTGAATGTGCGGATAACGCGCAATAATCGCTTCCGGTACATCCGGCAGACAGATTCCTTCCGCAATAATGCGGAACTTGATGTGGCGCTCGAAAATTTCCGATAAGGCTTGAGTACGTGCCTCAGTGCGGGTATTGCCTGCGGACATGCCGTTACTGACGTACAAATTACCGATGATATTCACCGGAAACCACACGGTTGCCCCATCACGCTGACGTACATAGGGCAAGGCACAAACCCCGCGCTCTTCGTTGCCGGAATTAATATCGACTAACTTAACCGCATCCAAACTGGTTTCTGGATCGTAAAAACTCAAGGTATCTTCATCCAGCAAACCGGCGGGCAAGTTACCGGAGTCATCCAATGCGAACCATTTTTCATCAGGATGGTGCACAAAATTGCTCTGGGCAATGGTGTTACCCAAGTAAAAATCCGCCCAGAAATAATTGGTGCTGAGGCGCTCGAAGTATTCACCCAAAGCACTGGCAAGCGCCGCTTTCTGCGATGCGCCTTTGCCATTGGTGAACAACATCGGGCAATCCCGATCGCGGATGTGAACTGACCACACATTGGCAATCGGGTTCAGCCAAGAGGCTTCCTCGATGTGGAAACCAAGGCGCTGTAGCTTGTCTTGCATCACGGCAATAGAGGCTTCCAGTGCGGCGTCTTTGCCCGGAATAAAGGTTTGTGCTGGCATGGGGGGAACTCGGTTAGGGATGATTCGTCAAACGTGATGAACCATTTTAGCGCACTGCACCAACAGGTGTCGTGTTATTCGGTATAATCGCAGGGCATTGTTATGGCAATTTATTGTAGTCCAGATATAAAAATAGGCAAAAAGGAAGTGGATATGTCACGGAGTGGTACTTCTCGTCAAAATTGGTTCATCGTTTCCCTGTTACTCGTGGCATTGCTGGCGGGGATATTATTAGCGTTGCCCCATTTACGAAACGTACACGCGGACACCTCTGCGGATGGCATGGCGGAATTACGTGAACAATTATTAGCAGACCCCACCAGCATTAGTGGTAGCTGGCTGCGCACGCTGAACCCTATCGTCAAAGATGTCCAAGGGGATTTGGTCTGGAATAGCACACAACAACAAGGGGTATTACGCATTCGTGATTTACCCAACCCCAAAGCCGGTCATTTTTATCAGTTGTGGTTATACGATACGCATGGTGATACGACAGATGGGGTTTCAGGTGGGGTATTAACCCAAAGCATTGGTAGTGAAGAAGTGTTTATGCCGATAAAAACCGCCACACCAGTTCAGGAGCCGTATAAGTTCGAGTTTACGTTGCAAAGTGATCAGAATAAAACGGGACA
>JBEUIR010000315.1:0-3141 GCA_040415395.1 Candidatus Thiothrix namsaraevi | reverse complement strand
AGAGCCGCCGCTAACAACGTCGGCTTTCCGCGTTTGGGGATGGCGATAGCCAAAAAAGCCTTACGGCGGGCGCATGAGCGTAACCGTATCAAACGCTTGGTGCGGGAGAGCTTTCGCCACCATCAGACTAGCCTGCCAGCAGTGGATTTGGTGATCATGTGCCGTGCTGAGGTGTTGGCAATGAGTAATACTGACATTTTCCAGCAACTGGAAGGTTTATGGTTGCGCCTGCACAAGCTATACTCTGCCGGTCTGGGCAAGCCCAATGAAATTGCCCTACCCTAACCGTCAATAACCGGATTGCTTTACCCATGGATTCGCAACGTCCCTTCCTGTATCTCACCCTGCTTTTCATGTTGTTCCTGATTTGGACTACTTGGCAACAGGATCACGCCCCTAAACCGCCTGCAACCGCCGCTAGCACTGTGACTAGCACCGCCAATGGCGGGGCTGCTGCCCAACAAGATGTACCGACACAAGGCAATGTACCTGCGCTGCCAACGCAAACGGGTGTACCGGGTACGCCGCCGGATGCGGCTGGTGGCGGGCAAGTATTGACCGTGCGTACCGATACGCTGGCATTACGCATTAATACCCGTGGTGGTGAAGTGCTGGAGGTCGACTTACCGACGTATCCCGTGAGCTTGGATACGCCTGATAAATTGGTACGGATTCTCGATAGCACCGGGCGCAATTACGTTGCCCAGTCTGGGTTACAGCATCTGAATGTAGAAGGTCAGGATGTTAAAACCCTTGCTCCTGACCATTTGGCTACTTATACATCGCCACAAACCGAATACACGATGCCCGAAGGACAGGATGAGTTGGTCGTCCCGCTGACATGGCAGGGTGCTAATGGTGTTACCGTTACTAAACGTTTTACGTTCAAACGTGGTAGCTTCCTCGTTAATGTTGAGCACGAAATTAACAATGCTTCCCCCTCCACCTGGAGCGGTACGGAATACCGTCAGCTCAAGCACGGGCCTGTAGAAAGCGGCAATATGCTGTTTGGTATCCACGCTTACACCGGCGGTGCTTATTACCGTGACGGGGCTTACGGCAAGCTGTCTTTCGCTGATATGCAAGACAAAAACTTGAATGAAACCGTGACCGGCGGTTGGGTAGCCATGCAGGAGCATTACTTCCTGAGTGCTTGGATTCCGCCGCGTGATGAAACCAGTCAATACTACAGCATGGTCAACCAAGTACAGGGCGTTAAAGGCTATGTGCTGGGGATGCGTAGCCCGGTTTTACAAGTGGCACCGGGGGCAACCGGCAAGTTCAACACCGGTTTTTATGTGGGGCCAAAAAATCAGGATATTCTTGAAGGCATTGCCAGTGGTCTGGATTTAACCGTCGATTACGGCATTTTCGCCTTTATTTCCAAGCCGATTTTCTGGACGATGCAGGTCATCCACAGCGTGGTGGGTAACTGGGGCTGGACGATTATTTTCTTGACCTTGTTCATTAAGTTGCTGTTCTTCTACCCTTCCGCCATGAGCTATAAGTCGATGGCAAAAATGAAGGCGGTTGCTCCCAAGATTAAGGACATCAATGAGCGTTTTGCGAATGACGCGCAAGGCAAGCAAAAAGCCATGATGGACATCTACCGCAAGGAAAAGATCAATCCGCTGGGTGGTTGTTTGCCGATTTTGATCCAGATTCCGGTCTTCATGGGCTTGTACTGGGTACTGTTGGAAAGCGTGGAATTGCGCCAAGCACCCTGGTTGCTGTGGTACAAAGACTTGTCGATTATGGATCCGTACTTCGTGCTGCCATTGATTATGGGTGCGTCGATGTGGGTACAGCAAAAACTCAACCCGCCACCGGCTGACCCGATGCAGCAGAAAATCTTCCAGTTCATGCCGATTATTTTCACGGTCATGTTCCTGTGGTTCCCGGCTGGTTTGGTGCTGTACTGGGTGGTCAATAACGTGTTGTCGATTGCCCAGCAGTGGTACATCAACAAGAAAATTGTTGGACATGCTTGATTACCCCCCATCCCAGCCTTCCCCCGCAAGGGGGGAAGGTGTAAGAATGTTTCATGTGGAACAATCCTGACACTATCGCTGCCGTAGCCACGCCGCCGGGGCGTGGTGGGGTTGGGATTATTCGGCTTTCCGGCAAGCTTGTTCCAGAGCTTGCCGTTGCTATTCTTGGCTCTCTGCCCTCCCCGCGTAAGGCGGTTCACCGTTTGTTCAAGGCTGCCGATGGCGCGGCGTTGGATGATGGTATTGCACTGTATTTCCCTGCCCCGCATTCATTCACGGGTGAAGACGTGTTAGAGCTGCAAGGGCATGGCGGCACGGTGGTGCTGGATATGCTGCTCAAACGTTGCGTGGAATTGGGTGCGCGGCTGGCTCGCCCCGGTGAGTTTTCCGAACGTGCCTTTTTAAATGACAAGCTGGATTTGGCGCAAGCCGAAGCGATTGCCGATTTGATTGATTCTGGGTCGGAACAGGCAGCGCGGTCGGCATTGCGTTCCTTGCAGGGGGAATTTTCCGCTGCGGTGAATGTGCTGCTCACGGGCTTGATTGAATTGCGGGTGTATGTGGAAGCGGCGTTGGATTTCCCCGATGAGGAAATCGACTTTCTCGCGGATGTCGCGGTGACTAACCGACTGGAAAGCATTAAGCAACAATTGCACACGATTTTCCTGAAAGCGCGGCAAGGCAGCTTGTTGCGTGACGGAATGCATCTGGTGATCGTGGGCAGACCGAATGCGGGCAAGTCGAGTTTGTTGAATGCCTTGGCGGGGCAGGAAACCGCGATTGTCACCGAGATTGCGGGTACGACCCGCGATGTGTTGCGCGAACGCATTAACCTTGACGGAATGCCGCTGCACATTGTCGATACGGCTGGCTTGCGCGAAAGTGATGATCCGGTGGAAAAGATCGGCATTGAGCGTGCTTGGGCGGAAATTGCTAGGGCGGATTTGATCCTGTTGCTGGTGGATGATACCCGCCATGACGAACCGGAAAACGCGGACATTCTGGCACGTTTGCCCCCTCACCTGCCACGCATTACTGTCCACAATAAAGTGGATTTGAGTGGCAAGCCACCCGGTAAACAAGGCGAACACCTGTATATTTCCGCCAAACAGTCGTTGGGGATTGATGCCTTACGCGCCGAGTTGAAAAC
>JBEUIR010000314.1:0-3181 GCA_040415395.1 Candidatus Thiothrix namsaraevi | reverse complement strand
CCGCTGTCTTCGTCGCGCAAATACAGGGCTTCGCCGCTTAAATCGCTGACCGGATCGTTATGCCAGGGGGTCAGGCGGTATTCGTGGGCATTTTCACCCCAGGTATAGGCTTGCCCGCTTTCGGAAATGACTGTGCCAAAGTGAGGGTTTGCCAGCACATTCACCCACGGCGCGGGTGTGGTCTGGTCGGCAGTCGGGGTAATCACGTATTCGCGCCCGTCAGCGGTAAACCCGCCCAGTCCGTTGAACAGGATCAGGTCGTCACGCGGCAATAAACTGCCCACAGTTGGCGGGACAGGTAAGGGGTGTCGAGTAGGTTTGAACGGCGGCACACGCACCTCCAGCAAGCCGCGCCGATTCACTTGGTCGGTCAGCGAACCTTTGCTGTCGGTGATAATGGCACGGGCAACCGATTGGATCAAAATGCGGTCTTCGCTGGAAATTTGGTCGGCATGGCGTACAAAAATACCACCGGGGCGGTCGATGACGTGCGCTTCCACGCCCCACGCAATCAGCCCCATGATTTGTTCTTGCAGCAACTGACGGTAGCCTTCGCGGTCTTCGTTCCAGATGACCAGATCGACCGTCAAACCTTTCAAGCGCCAGTAGGCATGGGCTTTGACCAGTTGGCGTACCAGTTCGATATTGTCCAGATCCTTGATTTGCAACAACACAATCGGCAGGTCGCCGGAAATGGCGTGCGCCCACAAGCCGGATTGCCCGCGATGATTGCTGATCAAGGTGCTGGCATCCGCCCGCAGCAAAGCGTGGGAATAGATCACCGAATTGGCGAGTCGCCCGTAGAGTTGCGCTTCGGCTTCGCTGGCATTGAGCTGGCGCAACACCACTTGGCTGTGCGTCCATGCCAGATCGAATACGCGGTCAGCGAGGCGGCGGTCACGGTATTTTTCCACCAGTTGCAGGCTGGCTTCACGGGTATCGGCGATACCGATGACCATATCGAGTGTCACCGAGGCTTCCGGTTCGAGGGTGATGCGGTGGCGGATGGCAACAATGGGGTCAAGCACTGCGCCAACACTGCTCGACAGGTGATCGGCGGCAGTCATGGCGTGCGGGGCAACGAGGGTTTTGCCGCGCCCAATGAATTGCGCCCGGTCGGTTTCATACGAAATGCCGCTGGAATCGCCTTCATGCACTGCCATCAAATGGAACAGCCAGGGGCTGTGTTCATTGAGGGCGCGAGGGCGGCGGGTACATAAAATGGCTTGCAGCGGGTCAATAATTTCGGTTTGCACAAACAGCTTGCTGAACGCAGGGTGTAAGGTGTCAGAGGCAGGGGATGCCAACACCACTTCGGCGTAACTGGTGACTTCAATGGTACGGCGTAACGGTGAATCGTTGGTGATGCGCACGCGGCGCAATTCGATGTCATCTTCCGGCGATACCACGATGTCGATGTGCGTGTCGTAGTCGTGGTCACGGCGGCGGAATTCAGCACGGCCTTCCGAGAAAATGGCTTCATAATGGTCTGCCGGAGCAAGGGTTGGTTGATGTGCGGTTGACCAGAATTCACCACTCGCTAGGTCACGGATGTAACAGAACGTACCCCAATGGTCGCGGGTACTGTCTTCGCGCCAGCGTGTGACTGCCAAATCCTTGTAACGGCTGTAACCACCCCCGGCATTCGTTACCATGACGTGGTAACGCCCGTTGGATAACAACTGCACTTCGGGGATGAGCGTGTTCGGGTTAGTGAGGACGCGGATCGGGATTTGTGGTTCGCTGGATGCCAGCAATACTTCCGCCACTTCCGCCGCTTGCGTATAGAACGCGGTGGCTTTGGGAATGCGTTCTTGCAGCAATAGCAGTGTGGCTTGAAACTGCGGATTCGCGGCAAAACGCCGTTGCATCGGGCGATCCAGCAACAAATACGCTAGTGATAGCAAACTCATGCCCTGATGGTGCGCCATGAAGGATTGAATGACGACCCGCGTTTCGCCGCGCCGTTGCCGGGAGGGGGTGTAATCGACCGCCTCGTAAAAGCCAAACTTGCCTACCACTCCATCAGCAGCGAGGCGTTGCAGGTTTTGGCAGGCGGCTTCGGGGTCAACCATCAGTGCCAACGCCGAGGCATACGGGGCAATCACCAAATCTTCCGCCAGCCCGCGTTTCAGCCCCAAACCCGGCACGCCAAACGCACGGTATTGGTAATTGAGATGCACATCGACGGTGTTATAGCCGGATTCCGATGTACCCCACGGCACGTTGCGCTGTTTGCCATAATCAATCTGGCGTTGCACCACCGCATGGTAGGTCTGGTCGATCAGGGTATTGGTGTAGGTCGGCATCACCAGCAAGGGCATCAGGTATTCAAACATCGAGCCGCTCCACGACAACAGCGTGGGTTCGCCATCGGTGGTGATCAGCAACCGTCCCAAGGCAAACCAGCTTTCTTGCGGCACTTGTTCCTGCGCAATCGTCACGAAATTGCATAACCGCGCTTCGGATGCCAGCAAGTCGTAATAACTCGCATCGCGGTGACGTTCGGTCACGTTGTAGCCAATCGCAAACAAGCGGCGCGGCTTGTCGTAGAGGAAATCGTATTGCATACACGCGAGTTCGCTGGCTTGCCAGGCCAGTTGTTCGAGCGCCGTAATCCGCTCTTGCGCCCGCCGACTGCTGGTCGGAATCAACAACAATTCGCGTAAAGTCGGAATGCCCTCAAGCTTATCCCCGACACCATCCGGCACTAGCAAGCGCAAGTCATCTAAATGCGCCCGACACTGCCGAACCAACGCACCGCCCCAATCTTCTAGCGGGGAATCGCTTGCAGGGCAAGCTCCTACAGCAAGGGCGGTTAGGTGTTCAAGGCAACGCTTCACCGTGTCCAACGTCACAGGACGATCTTTAATCGCAACATCCAACGCTGTTTGCAAGGGGATCAATTGATGCGGCGTCATCCCCTGTGTGTTTTCCAGCAATACCCCAAAGGTATCCACCAAGCCTTCCAGCCACCGCACCGCCAAAATCGGTTGATCCGGCAACGCCAACAACCCCGGCTGCAAGGTCAGCAAATGCCCACCCAGATTGCCGCTATCCACCGTGGATACATACATCGGCAATAATGGTTTCAGCGATTGGGTGTCATACCAGTTGTAAAAATGCCCGTGGTAACGTTCCAGCCGCTGCATCGTGCGTAAGGTATTCGCAGTACGCTCCA
>JBEUIR010000313.1:0-3186 GCA_040415395.1 Candidatus Thiothrix namsaraevi | reverse complement strand
TTCATGAAAGTTAATCATCAACTTACCCCACCTGCCAAAGGTTATTTCATGTCGCATGTGCGCCAACCCGGTTATCTGTATTAGGCTGAATAAACTGTGCTTTGAGTTGTCCAATGAGCGAAGTGCTAGATAATTTGTCTGCTAAATTGCGTTCTTTAATGACTTGCGTTGCTAGGGCACGGCTG
Organism: Candidatus Thiothrix namsaraevi; assembly: GCA_040415395.1. Taxonomy (GTDB): domain Bacteria; phylum Pseudomonadota; class Gammaproteobacteria; order Thiotrichales; family Thiotrichaceae; genus Thiothrix; species Thiothrix namsaraevi. Next base: position 3,001 of record JBEUIR010000313.1, on the reverse strand, counting down.
CGGATCAGTTCAAATTGTGTTTGGTAAAAGTCACGGGTATCACGAATATCGCCAGAACCAAGCATAGCGTCGAGATTGGCCACTTTGCTGGATTCGCGTTCGATGTGTAACGTTGTGGTGGCTCGGTATAACGGTTTGCTGAACAGGGTAAACAATAACGCTAACAATAGAGTGATTGCTATTACCAATAGAATCATGTGCTTACGCCGCACTAAGGTGCGCCCGAATTCATGTAAATTTAGTGTATCCGATTTCTTGAATACGTCAGGAGCATAAGCACGCTGAGTTTGGCTTGTTTGGTTATTGTACTGTTCGTTTCGCATGGTATGAATGGTCTGTCGGCCAAGTTGAAATATAGCGCCCGATTGTAGCAACTCTTAGGGCGTGCGGTTAACAAAGTTGTTGATCCAGCGGCGTGCGGGGGCTTCAAAAAACCAATAGGAACATAAAGCACTGAGGGTCAATAGCACGACAAATAAGTAAAAATGCAAGGCGCCGTTAGGGTCTATTCCCGCAGGCATGAGTTTTTCGTAGATGCCATGCAGCGGTTTTTGCAGAATATACAGTGAAAAACTCGCTTCACCGAGCAATACCAGCCATTTGTGCTGCAACAATTGACTGATCCTGCCGGTATTGAGTGCCAGTAACACAATGAATAGCAAAAACAACGGGGCAATCAGCCCATTGGTGTAGTCAAAGGCAATGCCACTGGCATCAATCAGCGTTTGGCGGGTAATCAGCAAGACAATGATGAGCGCAGAAACCAGTAACAACCCACTAATATTGATATATGGCGCACTGAAACGATCAAGACTACCCTTTTGCAGCCATGCACCCGCGATAAAACCTATCACAAACGTATTCAGGTGCATTAACGGGTTGTAAAAAATAAAATCGTGTAACAGTCCGCGCGGCACGTAGGCTGTGGTGTTGAGCAAAAAGCCATGCCCAAGCTGCGTGACCAGCCATAATATTCCGGCTGCTAGGGTAAGATTGACTAAATGGTAGCGTTTTACCAACAGAAGCAACAGAGGGAAGCACAAGTAGAAAAAAGCTTCTACGGATAACGACCAGCCGGGCGCATTCAGGGTAAGGGGATAGCCCGGAATCCATGCCTGCAACATGCTGACACTGAGCGCAACCGTTAACGGCTCACTGCCAGCCGTTTGGTATTTCGCCGCTATCATGAGCAATAGGGCTAGTAGGTAGACAGGGTAAATCCGGGCGATTCGTGCCCACCAGTAACGCCGCGTCGCAAAGGCTTTCTGCGGTTGCTCAGGTTGATAATAGGCAATCGCCATAATAAAGCCGGAAAGCACGTAAAAGTAACTGACCGCAATTGGTCCAGCCGCTAACACCGGGTTCACCCACGGCAAATTCGCAGGAAACACCGTCATGCCATAGTGAAAAAACACCACCGTTAGCGCAGCGACATAACGGGTGAAAGTCAGTTGTTCGATTCTCACGGGTGTGCAGGGGCGCTAGTAAGCATTTTTGTCATGCAAGGTTTTGAATGCAGTGACGAAAATGATTCTGAGATCCAGTGTCAGGCTCCAGCTACGGATGTATTCCATATCGAGTTCTACCCGTTTTTCCATTTTGAACAGGGTGTCAGTTTCGCCGCGCCAGCCGTTTACTTGTGCCCAGCCGGTAATGCCGGGTTTCATCAAATGGCGACGCATATAGCCGGGAATGAGTTGGCGGTATTCTTCATTATGCGCAACGGCGTGCGGGCGTGGACCAACAATTGACATATGACCTTGCAGTACATTGAAAAATTGTGGCAGTTCATCCAGTGACGTTTTGCGCAGGAATGCACCAACACGGGTAATCCGGCAATCGTTACGGGTGGCTTGCTTAATATGTTTACCATTTTCACAAACCGTCATGGTGCGAAACTTGAGTACTTGGAACGTTTCCCCGCGTAAGCCATGCCGGGTTTGCTTGAATAAAATCGGGCCGCGTGAAGTCAGTTTGATCGCCAGTGCGATTCCGAGCATCAAAGGGGACACCAATAACAGAATCAACATGCCTAACAATAAATCTTCAATGCGTTTAATGAAGGCGCGATGCACCGACATCGGTGCGTCGTAAATGCGCAGGATGGGGGTTTCAGCAATTTCCATGTAACGGCTGTGTAGCAAGGTGTTGGTGAAGTCGTCGGGAATTAAACGGATTGGCGTGATGGTATCCGCCAGTTCATTAATCAGACGTTTGGATAACAAGGATTGTTCGGAGGAGGGCGCAAGGTAAATTTGATCCCATTCGCCAGTGCGTGCGGCTTCTTTCATGGCGCTTGCATCACCCAGTCGGGCATAGTGCCGGGGGAGTTCCAGCTCAGTGCCATCATCTTCCAGATGGTAAAATCCCGCGATTTGAAAACCAGAGTGAGGTTGGCTATCAATCATTTGGGCAAAGTGCAAACCTTGTTTAGTAATGCCCGCAATCGCAATGCTATGGTTGTTGAGACCGATACGTTTGAGCGAGGCTTGCAAGATACGCAGGGCATAGCGGCTGCCGATTAATAAGACTGGGGTGATGAATAACCAGCCTATCAATACAACGCGTGAAAATTCTTCGGAAGTTTTTGCCACAAAAATGATAAAAATGAGGAACAAAAAGGTGACTAACCAAGTCACAATGAGGCGGATGACTTCATCACGGAAGAATGGGCGCCCGCTCCATGAAGCGTAAATGTCGGTAAACCGACCAATTAGACCAAACAGCAAGGAGGCACCCAAGCCGAGAATGAGATAACCTTGAATGTTATAGGTACTGGAATGCAAAGAAGCGAGCAGCAGAATGCCCAAAATGATCAACGTATCCGTACTGCGGTAGATCAGTTCAGCACTGATTTTATTGTTTACCTTCAAATTTTCCATGCAACCGTTATCCTCTGACAATGGCTACGCCAACAAGCCATCATGGAGTTTATTGTCAATAAGTAAACTTGTATTAACTTTGCTGAGGTGTGTTGTAAAACGGCAACAGACCCGCTTGT
>JBEUIR010000312.1:0-3194 GCA_040415395.1 Candidatus Thiothrix namsaraevi | reverse complement strand
GGCTGTGGTATTAGTCGGGTGGTTTAGCCACATCCCGGCGTTGTATCGTGTGGAACACGATTTGCCGCTGATGACGCCCGGCGCTGCCGTTTCCTTTGTGTTCACGGGGGCTGCACTGTTCTTGTTGCAGCCTGAAAAAACCTCATTACTACGGCGTATCACGGGGCGATTGTTGGCAATAGGCGGCGTTGTGTTGGGTTTGTTAATGCTGCTGAGTTCTTGGCACAGTATTCCCGATGCCTTATTGGGGCATGGTTTGACACCATTGACCTGGTTGAATCTGTCTGATGCGAAAGATTCGCCGCAAACGGGCATTGCTTTTATACTCACTTGCACCGGTTTATTTTTCCTCAGTTTAGAGCGTCAGTCGCTGATTAATGTGGCGCAGTGGGCGGCTTTTCTCAGTGTCATGTTGTTAGTGGTGGTGTTTTTGGGTTTCGCCAATCAGGAAGACATGTTTAAGGTGTTGACTGGTGAAGTGGGTATGGCACTGCCAACGGCAACTGCATTTGCCTTGGTGGGGTGGGGCATTATTTTAGCAAAAGTGGAAAAAGGCTTTTTTCGCATTATGGCGAGTAATGCTTCTGGTGGTTTGGTGGTGCGTCGGGTGATGTTTCTCATGGCGCTGTTCCCGCCGCTCTTGGGCTGGCTGCCGATTTTGCTGGAGCATGGCACTCTGACGCATACGCAAGTTGAATCCTTGCTGGCTTCCGGGATGGTGATGGTGATTGTGCTGAGCGTGATCCGGTTGGCTTACCAGTTAGATCAGGAAGAATCCCTGCGTGAGCAAGCCCAGCACGAAGCAGTGCAACACCAGACGGACCTTGAGCAAATGGTGCGTTTGAATACGATGGGGGAAATGGCATCCGGTATTGCGCATGAACTCAACCAGCCACTCGCTGCGGTAGCGAATTATGCGAGCGCGTGTCAACGGATTCTGCAATCTGACGGGGCAACTGCTCGTTTGCAGGAGCCTTTGCAGGCGATTCAGCAACAAGCGTTGCGGGCTTCAGAAATTATCCGGCGCTTGCGGGCATTGGTGCGTAAACAGCCGCCGCATAAAGTCATGGCGTGTTTGGAGCAGGTTATTCACGAGGCATTGCATTTGAGCAAAACTGGAGCCAGTAAGCTGAATGTGCCGCTATTGCTGGAACTCGACGGTGATGTGCCGGATATTTCGTTGGATATTATTCAGATTCAACAGGTTATCCTCAATATTGTGCAAAATGCGCGTGACGCTATGCAGGATACGCCCAGTAACCGCCGCCAAATCTTGGTAAGGAGTTTTGTGAATCAGGAAGGGTTCGTACAGGTTGATATTTCTGATACCGGTTCAGGGATGGATGAGGAACTCAAGCAGCGCGTATTTGAGGCGTTTGTTACCACCAAGGGGGCGCACGGGATGGGAATTGGTCTGTCATTGTGCCGTTCGATTGTCGAGGCGCACGGCGGACGTTTGTGGGTGGAATCAGAACCGGAGCAGGGTGCAACGTTTTCGTTCACCCTGCCGGTAACGTAAGGTCGGTAGGGGCGGTTCGTGAACCGCCCCTACGTGTTACGCTTTGATGAATGGCATTTTCTTCAAAACCATCGCCGCCGGGCAGAAGCCAGTGAATGCGGATTGAATCAGGTTGATGGCGATGAAAGCTAAGAAAAAGACGGAAAAAGTACCGTAGCCGAGGTAGCCGATCAACAGTGCGACTAAAATCATGATACCTGCGAAAACTTGAACTGCGTTACTGAGAGTCATGGTGTATTCCTTCTTTAAAAGTATAGGTGGTCAAATTTACGTATTCTAAGCGTACCGAGTATATTAGTATTTGTTAATAAAGGCAATTGAGCAATCTCAATGTTACCTGAGGACTTGTGGGTAATGATGTATCGTTAGTCTAGTACAGGCACGAGTCAACATGATCACTTTTAAATATATTGGGTTGGCAGGCGGCGTCGGCTTGCTGGTGGGAATAGTCGCTATGCAGTTTTGGTATGCTCAACAATACCCCAGTCGCCCACTGTTTGTGGAAATCGAAAACCTGCGCGGTGAAACCATCCCTCTGCTCAAAATCGAGCACGGTAACGATTTGAGTCAGGAAAAAATCTTGTTGACACAGTTACAGGCTGGCGAAACCCGTATCATTACCCTGAATCATGAACCGGGCAGAGGCTACAGCGTGGAAGTGCAGCTTGCTGATGGCAAAACAGTGGAGGCTTGCGTGGGTAAAACCTCCGAGCGCTGGGTGAATGAGGTGGCGATTACCTCCAACGGTATTTTCAGTCGGGATTAGGCAATAAGGAACAGGTTTGAAAACAGCGCTAGCGGGTTTTGGGATTTCAGCACTGGTGCACGCCATTGTAGGGTTGGTGGTTGTGCCGCTGTTATTGTGGCAAGACAAGCTGGGGGTGCCAGAAGTGCAACCAACAGTAGTGCCGTTATCATTGGCACAGTTTCAGCCTGCACCGCCGCCTGCACCGGTTGTGCCGGTTGCTAAACCTGAGCCGCCGCCCAAGCCGGTGGAAAAACCCAAGCCTGTTACCAAGCCCCAACCGGTGGAAAAACCCAAGCCGGAAAAAAAAACAGTTGAAAAAAAGTTAGCGGCTGCAACCAAACCAAAGTCAGATAATCCACCTAAGCCGGAAGCGCCTGTGGTGAAACCTGTGGTCACGCCGTCTCCATCTCCGACACCAGCGGTTGCGACTCAAGCTGTCACGCCTGTACCCAAAGCAGTGCCCGTGCCTAAACCAGCCCCTGTTGCGCCTTCTGCGCCTGCGATTGATAACGCGGCTGCTGAGGCAGCGTATCGCCAGAAATTGCAAAATCTGATTGGTGCACGTAAACAATACCCGCGTCAGGCTGAGCGGGCGGAAGTGGAAGGCATCGTTACGGTGTCATTCACGGTATTGCCGAATGGGACTATCACTGGCGCACGGGTAAGTCAGAGTTCAGGTAATGAATGGCTGGATAAAGCGGCGTTGCAAGCGGTGAATGCCAGTTCCGGTACGTTACCGTTTCCGGCGGGTATTAATAAAAAGCAGTGGGATTTTGCCTTGAAAGTGAATTTCAAGCTGGATTGATCGCTTCGACCACAAAGCCGACGACAGATACCTCAAGCAATATGTGATGGAAATGGTGGACTTGTTGGTGGAGCAGGGTGAGAGTGAGGAATGGTATGTGTAGAATCAGTAATCAGTTATTA
>JBEUIR010000311.1:0-3197 GCA_040415395.1 Candidatus Thiothrix namsaraevi | reverse complement strand
ATCAATAACTTGGTTGATGAGGAACATATTACAGGCAGATTGCGCACCAAATTTGCTGCAATTGTGCAAACAATGCGGAAGTCACACGGCGGAATCACACCTCGAACTTGTAACCCACCGAGTAGACTGAGTGGATAAGCTCTTGATTTGGTAAAATTTCTGACAGTTTTTTACGTAATTTTTTGATATGACTGTCAATTGTACGGTCAGACACAATGCGGTTATCGCTATACACCTTATTCATTAATTGGTCGCGCCCGAAAATTCTGCCCGGTTGTTGTTTCAGCGTCGCCAGCAATTCAAATTCCACCAGCGTCAGGGTGATCTCCTGCTGCCCTGCCCTGACGAGCAAACGATCACGATCTAATTCCAGTAGGGCTGTATTAGGGTTGGAATGAATCGCCATGCCACGAGCATCGCTGGACATAACCTGCCCACGCCGCAACACGGCTTTAACCCGTGCCACTACTTCACGCGGGCTAAACGGTTTGCAAATATAGTCATCCGCACCCAGTTCCAAACCCAACAAACGGTCAATTTCCTCGACCCTTGCTGTCAGTATAATGATCGGAATCAGGGAAAACTGGCGGATCTCCTTACACACCTCCAAGCCATCTTTTCCCGGCAACATAAGGTCAAGCAGGATGAGGTTGGGGGAAGTTTGGCGTACCCATTCGCCCACACCAAGACCGCTATTGAGCCAATGGGTACGATAATTGGCGTTTTGCAGATATTTTTGCAGCAAATCGGCAATTTTGGGTTCATCTTCAACAATCAGGATCTGTTCCATGCCTTTATCCAGTTAACGGTGCAGTGGTAAGTGGACACGAATTTGCAGCCCACCGAGTGCCGCATGAGCCGCACTAAGCGTGCCGCCATGTGCTTCGACGATATTACGGCAAATGCTCAAGCCTAAACCTGCCCCGCCGGTTGCCCGGTTGCGCGAACTTTCCACCCGGAACAAACGCTCAAACAAGTGTGGCAATGCGTCATTCGGCACACCGGGGGAAGAATCTTCAAACAGAATATCAATCCACCCTGCTTGTAACTGGGTGCTGAGGTGTAATTGCCCCGGCTTATCGGTATAGCGCAGGCTATTTTCCAACAGATTTTTAAACAATTGTTGTAAACGTTGAGGGTCGCCTTGCACCAGCACCGCTTGCTGTGCCAAACCTTGCGTGTGCACTTGCAACCCCTGTTCTTGCAACACAGTGTGATGCAGGGTCAGGGTTTCACGCAACAATGCGACAATATCAAGGGTTTCTTTGCGATAACTGAGCGCCCCACTGTCTGACATGGAAAGGTCATAGAGATCACCAACCAAGCGCTGCAAATGGCTCACCTCCTGATGCAAGGAAGCTAATGTCGTGGTATTCGGCTGATTGATACCGTCTTGCAGCGCTTCAATTTCGCCACGCAAAATCGCCAGCGGGGTACGCAATTCGTGAGCAATATCGGCAATCCATTGCTTACGTGAGGCTTCATTCTGCTGCAAGCGTTCTGCCAACTCGTTGAAATCGCGGGTCAGCAAACCCAGTTCATCGCGCCCTTGCGGTGTCATCCGCAGGCTGTAATTGCCATCCGACAGTTGGCGCGTGCCGTTGCGTAAAGCTTGAATCGGTTTACCCAAATGCCGTGCCAATAAAAATGACAATAGCCCCGCCATCGGCAAAGCCAGTAAGAACACCACCAGCCACACTGTGCGTTGCAAGCGGGCAGCAAAATCCACATCCACTTTTTCCGTCAGACCCTGGCGACGATGCATCCCTAAATAACCAATGGTTTTACCCGCTGATTTTAGCTCCAACAAATTATCCGGCACACCCAAGCGGTTACTGCCCTTCACCCATTCACGTTTGGCATCCAATAAGATCATACGCCCCACAAAGCGCTCCATCCGTTGCGCAATATGGGCGCGTGGCGAGGGCATTCTGCCCAATTCACGTTCACGCAAGGGAGGGGGTGGGAAAGGCGGTTCTGGGTCAAACTTGTCGCCATTAGCCGGGAAAAAGCTACTGCGTACTGCTGACATGAGAATGGATGTCCATAGCTGGGGATTTTGTTCAAGCTCCTCCCAACTGCCACGGCTTTCATAGACTTCGACCAAGCGGCTTTCCAGTTGCGTTAACGAGCGACTTTCTTGCTCATTGAGATAATCCAGAAAACTGCGGTTGAGCCGATATTGCAGGATCGCCCCCAGCCCGCCAGCAATCAGCAGGCAGGCGAGGAAGATAGCCATAAACAATTTGGTACGAATACTTAACATCATGATGCCAATAGAGACAACCGCAACGCCACAATAGTTGCAAGTCTAGCACCATACATGCCAGTGCTTGTATTGGCACTGGTTCATTGGTATTTAATTTCCAGCCAGATATGACCTTTGCTACCAGAGTTTTTGACCTGAACGATTTCAACTTGACGACCGGGAGCCAAATTGCCGAGGGATTTACTCAATTTACCACCACCTTCGCTGCGCTTGCCGGGAGGATTCTCACGCACGGTTGCGCCCCACGTTAAGGCATACTTGGCACCACTGACGGGCAATTCTGCTCCAATTTTCAAGCCCTGCTCAGACCACTTGCCATTGGTAAATTGCCCGGCATAAATCCAGCCAGTAGCCGTCGTTGTGCTGCTGTCAGGCTCAGTTGGCGTGGTTGACGCTTCAATTACTTTTTCTGATGCTTCAGCCGGAGCAACAGGGGTCGCCGGAGCCTTCTCAGGTATTTCCGGCTGCGGCACGGTAAGCGCCGCCAAGGCTGGAACCGTCACGGCAGTTGTCTCTGGTTCTGTCTCTGGTTCGGCTTGATCAACAACCGCTGCCACACTTGGGCTACTCGCGGGAGTAACGAGCGTGCTTGCCGGTTCTGATACCGCTGGACTTGCTGCTGGCTCTGGAAGCTTGGCTACGCTTGGTGCTTCCGCTATTTTAGTAGAGGTATCACTGGTGCTGCTTGCCACAATACTTTGCGAAAACAGAAAAGCCATGCCTGCCATCAGCAATGTTGTGCCGATCACCAAGCCGATCAATTCACGTTTCATTTGTTCACTGCGACCACCTTTTACGGTGTATCTTGCTGTTGCCATCTGGAGCCCATCCATGATTTGATTAATGTGTTCAAAAAATAGGATAGCAAACTCCAATAAAGGCCATGATGGATACCTTGGCAACAGTGTCATAGGTGAATGGTGCAATT
>JBEUIR010000310.1:0-3208 GCA_040415395.1 Candidatus Thiothrix namsaraevi | reverse complement strand
GTGAGTCTTATCTTCTGAGGGGTTTTTAGAGGGGTGGAAGCTGGAAGGGAGTCTGGTTTAGGTTGTTGAAGGTTAATTATGTACTCTGTCGCACAAGTTGCCGATATGTTGGGTGTCTCAAAGGAAACGTTACGCCGCTGGGATAACAGCGGGAAGTTACCCTCTACGCGCAACCCCATGAATAATTACCGTTTTTACGACAAAGACCAATTGCGGCAATTCGAGGAATTACGCTTCATCTTTGATGATTCCAAACGTCCCAACATCACCCCAGACCACGCCTATAAAACCATTGAACTGTTCGCGGGTGCAGGTGGTTTGGCGATTGGGCTGGAAAAAGCCGGGCTAGATACCGTACTGCTGAATGAAATCGACAAAAATGCCTGCGACACCCTCAAGACCAACCGCCCTCACTGGAACGTACAATGTGGCGATATTGGCAAGTTAGATTTCACGCCGTACCACAACCAAATTGACCTGGTAACAGGTGGTTTCCCCTGCCAAGCGTTTAGTTACGCAGGCAAAAAAATGGGCTTTGAAGATGCCCGTGGCACACTGTTTTTCGAGTTTGCCCGCGCCATCAAGGAAACCAACCCCAAGCTGTTTATGGCGGAAAATGTGCGCGGCTTACTCAACCATGACGATGGTAAAACGCTGGAAAATATTCGTTCCGTTATCAACGAACTGGGCTACACGTTGCTTGAACCGCACGTGATGAAAGCCATTTTCTACCGTGTCCCGCAAAAACGTGAACGCTTACTACTGGTTGGCATCCGCAACGATCTTGCCGGATTGGTAAAATTCCACTGGCCCCGCCCTTATCAAAAAATCTACACGCTGAAAGATGCGTTGCAAGCGGGTGAACTGTTTCCTTGCCATGTTCCCACCTCCGCAGGGCAAGGCTACCCTGCCAAAAAAGCCGCAGTAATGGCACAAGTTCCCCCCGGTGGTTACTGGCGCGATTTACCGGAAGACGTGCAAAAAGCTTATATGATGCAAAGTTATTACCTCGGTGGCGGCAAAACCGGCATGGCACGGCGGATGCACTGGGATGAACCTTGCCTCACATTGACCTGCGCTCCCGCACAAAAACAGACTGAGCGTTGCCACCCCGAAGAAACCCGTCCGTTTACCGTGCGCGAATATGCCCGCATCCAAACTTTCCCGGATGATTGGCAATTCAAGGGGGCGTTGACCTCGCAATACAAGCAGATTGGCAATGCCGTGCCCAGCAATATGGCGTATGAACTGGGTTTGTCACTCGTGGATTTTCTAAATCGGCTATGTGGTGAGCATGATGTTCAGCCTGCGGGGATGCCAGTACAACAAAACCTCAGGTTTGGCTGATGCCCTAAGTGTGAATCCAAATGGCGAACTAAAAACGAACCGCTGATTGCTAAAGGGAAATAATAAGCATAAAATGCAAAAAAGTTTCCCGTGGAGTCAATCATGTACGAAGTCAGAGCGTCAACGGTGTTGCAGTGTTTGGAAGAGGCTGCGCACTACTACAACCATTCCGAAATTGCTGAAAAGCTGGGAGTTAACCCCAGCACCGTCGGACGCTGGCTAAAACATGAAACTGAGCCTAAACATGGCATTTTGTACGGCCTGCAACAGATGTTAATGCCGTTTGGCAAACCGGCGGACAGTGCCGATTTCACCTTCATCGACCTGTTCGCGGGAATTGGCGGCATTCGCAAGGCGTTTGAGCTGAACGGGGGGCGCTGCGTATTCACCAGTGAATGGGATGCTTACGCTCAACGTACCTACCACGCCAACTTTGCTGACGGGCAACCGATTGCTGGGGATATTACCGCGATACCCGAAGCGAACATTCCGGCACATGACGTACTATTAGCCGGTTTCCCCTGCCAGCCGTTTTCGATTGCGGGCGTCTCGAAGAAAAATGCCCTTGGACGGGCGCACGGTTTTGAGGATGAAACTCAAGGCACGCTGTTTTTCGACGTGGCACGTATCATCAAAGCCAAACGCCCCGGTGCATTCTTGCTGGAAAACGTCAAGAATCTGCAATCCCATGACAAGGGCAATACGTTCCGTATCATCCTGCACACCTTGCGCGAAGAACTCGGCTATCAGGTTCACTGGACAACCATTGACGGGCAGCACTGGACACCCCAGCACCGTGAACGCACGGTCATTGTCGGCTTCCGCGAACCAACCGCATTTAGCTGGGATGCACTGCAACTGCCGGGCAAAGGTCGCATCACGCTAGGCAACATCTTACACAAGACCGATGGTAACGAACCTGTACTAGAACACGACGAAGGTCGCTATTTCGATCATGCCAACCGCAAGATTCATGACAAGTACACCCTAACCAACAATCTCTGGAAATACCTGCAAGATTACTCTGACAAACACAAGGCTAAGGGTAACGGCTTTGGTTTTGGGCTGGCGTATGCCAATAGCGTGACCCGCACCCTTTCCGCCCGTTATTACAAAGACGGCTCGGAAATACTGGTCTGGCAAGGCGAAAACAAAAACCCGCGCCGCCTCACCCCGCGAGAATGTGCGCGGCTGATGGGCTACCCGGACAGTTTCCGTATTCCGGTGTCGGATACACGGGCGTACAAACAGTTCGGCAACTCAGTGGTGATGCCTGTCTTCCGCGAAGTTGCCCGCGTGATGAAACCTTGGATAATGCAACAAACTTACAAACCCCTGATGGCTGATATGTGGATCAATCAGGATGACTCAACCCCTTTATTTGTAATGGAGACAGACTATGTTGTCAGTAGAAATGATTCCCGCACTTACGGATAAAACAGCGGCTGGTACACGCGCTTGGTGGGATGCCATGCTGGAACTGGGCATTTATATCCATCCAGAAGATGATCCGGCAGATCAGGTAAATGCAACAACTGGACAGCGAGAATTAGATGATGCTGCCTGCGCCAAGGTAACGAGCATTTATGAGAATATGTTCAGCAACATTGGTGAAGCGGAAGCCTGCGCTATTGGTGTGGAGGCATGGTATACCTATCAGGGGTATACGTGGGATACCAGCAAGGATGAGTGGGTTCGGCAACATTAATTCCCAGCCAGAACACCAAGTATGAAGTGCTGATTCGCAAAGCCCTGCACAAGCGTAATTGTTCACACCCCCACTCCTTGAGGCATCGCAGGCAGACTAAACCCAGCCCGCGCCGCGCTGATCACGCTGGCAAGATAAGCAAGTGCGGATTGC
>JBEUIR010000309.1:0-3216 GCA_040415395.1 Candidatus Thiothrix namsaraevi | reverse complement strand
TTGCCCACGATGAAACGCTGGTACAACGGTTATGGTTGGCTGGGCGAGCGTGTTTACAACCCCTTTGAGGTACTGCTATTTTTGGACAAAGGCAAAAAATACCTGCCGCATTGGTTTGAGACGGGTTCACCCAGGTTTCTGGTGGATGTGCTGAAAAAACGCCGTTTCCATTTGCCCGACCTCGAAGCGGTGCGTATGGATTACAAAAAACTGGGTGATTTTGACGTGGATCGTTTGCATATCGAGACGCTGCTGTTCCAGACGGGTTATTTGACAATCAAACAGGAGATAAACAATGGTGAAGGGCGTGCGCCGGATTACTTGCTGACTTACCCGAATCACGAAGTGCGCTACAGCCTAATGAGCTACTTCTTGGATAATTACCTCACCGAAACTTCACACACATTAGGCACAGTGAGCGAAGCCTTGCAACGCGGCGATTTGCCCGCATTTGAACAACATATCCGCAGCCTGTTTGCGAATATCGCTTACGAAAACTACAACAACAACCCGATTGCCCAATACGAAGGCTATTACGCGGCAGTCATCTACGCTTTTTTGTGCGCGTTGGGCATGGAAACGCAGGTGGAGGTCAGCAACAATCAGGGGCGGATTGATATGGCGATACGCTTCCCACTCCCCAGTGGACAGCAACAGGTCTACGTGATCGAGTTCAAAATGGTCAAGGGCACGGAAGGGGACGGTAGCGCGATGCGGCAAATCAAGGAAAAGGATTACGCTGCGCCGTATCGGGATGGGCAACACCAAATTATGCTGCTGGGGATGGAATTCAGCGAACAGGCACGGAACTTGGTTGGGTTTGAGTGGGAACAAGGGGCTTAGCATGAAATGTTTAATGGTACGCCAACCGTGGGCAAGCCAAATTGCCAACGGTAGCAAAACCGTGGAAATCCGCAGTTGGCACTACGCCCACCGTGGCGATTTGCTGATTGGTGCCAGCAAAAACATGGCAGGGCAACGGATGCGTGACGGCACACTTTACCCCTCCGGCATGGCAATCGCGCACGTCAAGCTGGTGGATTGCGTGCCGTTTAATGCCAAACTGCACGGCAAAGCCGCAGGCTGTGACCGTGAAACCGCGCAAGATTGCGAAGATTCCGGTGATTGGGCGTGGATTTTGGCGGATGCGCGTGCTATCGAACCTTTCCCCGTCAAAGGTCAGGTCAAACCGTTTGAAGTCGATTACCCACCATCCCCAAAGATAGAAAATGGGATCTTGTCCCCTCCACCCCTTGCGGGGGGAGGGTTAGGGAGGGGGGGGAATCTCGTCAACGTCACCTACGCTCAAACCGGCGATAGCATCGCGCTTGACCGCATGGGAATGCGTGAAATGCAAGCCAAGGCGTTTCTGGCGCGTGACGCCCAATACCTGTTGCTGAAAGCCCCGCCAGCCTCTGGCAAATCCCGCGCCCTCATGTTTCTGGCACTGGATAAACTGTTCAATCAAGGCGTGCAGAAAGTGATTGTCGCCGTGCCGGAACGTTCCATCGGTGCCTCGTTTGCCAGCGCTCGCCTGAGCGCCCACGGGTTCTTTGCGGATTGGGAAGTGAATGACGCTTACAACTTGTGTACGCCCGGTGGTGAGTCCAGCAAGGTCAAGGCTTTCGGCAAGTTTTTGGATGACGCGGCGGCGACGATTTTGATTTGTACCCACGCCACCTTGCGTTTTGCCTTTGATGCGGTGGAAGAAAGCCGTTTTAACCGCGTGTTGCTGGCGATTGATGAATTTCACCATGTATCGGCGGATGCTGATAACCGTCTCGGTGAAGTGTTGCGCTCGGTGATGAGTCATACCACCGCGCATATTATTGCCATGACGGGTTCGTATTTCCGTGGGGATAGCGTGCCGGTGCTGCAAGCCGAAGATGAAGCCCGTTTCAGCAAAGTGACTTACAACTATTACGAGCAATTGAACGGTTATACCCACTTGAAAACGTTGGGGATTGGCTACCATTTTTATCAGGGGCGTTACCTGAGCGCGATTGCGCAGGTTTTGGATACGGACAAGAAAACCATTTTGCACATCCCCAATGTCAATGCGGGGGAGTCGACCAAGCAAAAGCATGATGAGGTCAATTACATTCTTGATGCTATCGGTGAGGTGGAAAAGCAGGATTCCGCGACGGGGGTGTTATTCGTGCGCCGTAAAACCGATGGTAAGGTCATTAAAGTGGCGGATTTGGTGAACGATAATCCCAAAGAGCGTGACAAGATCGTCGCTTACCTGCGCACTCTCAATAGCCCCGATGCTATGGATTTGATCATTGCGCTGGGCATGGCGAAAGAAGGCTTCGACTGGCCTTTTTGCGAACACGCGCTGACGGTGGGTTATCGCGGCTCGTTGACCGAAATTATTCAGATTATCGGGCGTGCTACCCGCGATAGCCCGAACAAAACCCATGCGCAATTTACCAACCTGATTGCGCAGCCGGATGCAGCGGATGGCGAAGTGAAGCTTTCCGTCAATAATATGCTGAAAGCGATTACCGCCTCGCTGTTGATGGAACAAGTGCTTGCGCCTAATTTTAAATTCAAGACCAAGCACCCCGATGATACGCAAACCCCAGAAGTGGGGACTATCCACATTCGCGGTTTCAAAGAGCCGACCTCTAAGCGGGTCAAAGCGATTGTCGAGTCGGACTTGAACGATTTGAAGGCGAATATTTTGCAAGACAGTACCTTGCTGAAAGTGCTGCCGGGCGAGTTTATTGACCCGGAAGTGATTAACAAGGTGCTGATTCCACGGGTTATTCGCACCAAATACCCCGATTTGAACGATGAACAGGTCGAGGAAGTGCGCCAACACGTCGTGGCGGATTCCGCCATCAAAAACGGTGAAATCAAGGAGGTCGGCGATAAGAAGTTTGTGCGCATGGCGGGTAAATTCGTGAATATCGAAGACTTGCACATTGACTTGATTGACCGTGTAAACCCGTTCCAAAAAGCGTTTGAAGTGTTATCCAAATCGGTGACAGCTTCCTTGCTCAAAGTGATTCAGGAAACCATTGATGCGGGGCGTATCCAAATGACCGATGAAGAAGCAGTGATTCTATACCGCGACAAAATCGGCCCATTTATGCAGCAACACGGGCGTGAACCGCATATCAACGCTTCTGACCCGCTGGAAAAGCGCATGGCGGAAGCCTTGGTGTATTTGCGCAATAAACGCCGCCAGCAACAAGCCCAACAAGCCGC
>JBEUIR010000308.1:0-3232 GCA_040415395.1 Candidatus Thiothrix namsaraevi | reverse complement strand
ATCAGAGAACGCCACTGCTTGCGTGCCAAAGATAGCCTGTAACGCTGGCACATAGGTAATTGCCAACTGCGCCACTGTCACCACGATCACTGCCAGCCATACCATTTTCGTGCCGCGTGCTGCCTGCCATGTCAACGAAGTGCTGTACATATTGCGGATGAAAAACAAATAAGCTATCTCCATCACCACCAGCGTATTCATCGCCATCGTGCGGGCAAGTTCCACGCTATAGCCTTGATCTTGTGCGTACAAATAAATACCAAAAACCCCGGCAACGAACAGCAATGATACCAGTGAAATCTGCCACACCAATGCCCCGCCCAATAACGGCTCATGGCGCGGACGTGGCGGACGTTGCATGGTGTTTGCCTCGGTTGGCTCAAATGCCAACGCAATGCCCAAGGTCACTGCCGTAATCATATTCACCCACAAGATTTGAATCGGGGTAATCGGCAACATCATCCCAAACAGCAAGGCGAGGATAATCACCGCTGCCTCCCCCGCATTGGTTGGCAATGTCCAACTAATCACCTTGCGGATATTGTCGTACACGGTACGCCCTTCGCGCACCGCTGCGGCAATCGAGGCAAAATTATCATCCGCCAACACCAATTCAGCGGCTTCCTTGGCGGCTTCACTGCCTTTTTGCCCCATCGCAATACCCGCATCGGCACGTTTGAGCGCGGGTGCGTCATTCACGCCATCCCCGGTCATTGCCACCGTCATGCCGTGTTCTTGCAAAGCCGTGACCAGACGTAATTTATGTTCTGGGGTGGTGCGGGCAAAGATGTCGGTGTGCAGCACGCTGGCGGATAGCTCTGCATCGTTTTGCAGGTCGAGTTCACTGCCGGTGAGGACACGCTCACTGTGTTGCAAACCGATTTGCTTGCCAATCGCCGCAGCGGTGGCAGCATGGTCGCCGGTAATCATCTTGACGCGAATTCCAGCACGATGGCAATCAGCCACGGCAGCAATCGCTTCCGGGCGCGGCGGATCAATCAAACCGACCAACCCTAAAAACACCACATCGGTTTGTACATCGGCGTGTTCCAAGGTGGTTTGCTTGGTAGGCATGGTGCGGACTGCCAGTGCCAATACCCGCTGCCCCTGTGCGGCAATGTCTTCTGCCTGAGCGTGCCAGAAATCGGCATCCAGTGGCACAGTCTCACCCCTAGCGTTATGCTGGTGGTGACACATTGCCAGCAAATGTTCGGGCGCACCTTTGAGAAATACCCGCGTGGTTTGCGTCTGTGCATGGTGATGCAGACTTGCCATGAATTTATGCCGCGAATCAAACGGAATCACCGCGACACGCGCCCATTGCTGGCGTTGTTGCGTGACATCCAGCCCAGTTTTCGCCGCAAATGCGAGTAATGCACCTTCCATCGGATCGCCTTCCACCGTCCAAGCGGCATCGTGCTGTTTGAGTTCGGCATCGTTACACAGCAAGGCAGTTAGCCCCATAAGCTGTAATAGCGGCTGCGTATCGGCTACGGGCTGGGGGTTATGCGGGGCAGTGTCGGGCGCAATCGTGCCTTGCGGGGTGTAACCTTCGCCCGCTACCCGAAACAAACCCGCACCACTAGCCAGTGCCGCGACCATCATTTCATTGCGGGTCAACGTGCCGGTTTTGTCAGAACAAATCACCGAAACCGCACCAATGGTTTCAATCGCAGGCAAGCGGCGTACAATCGCATTGCGCCGTGCCATTGCTTGCACGCCAACCGCCAGTGTAATGGTCAATACCGCTGGTAATCCGGCAGGAATCGCGGCTACCGACAAGCCCACCACTGCCATGAATAAGTCGCTGAAATTCTGATGTTGCACAAAATAGCCGAACGCAAAAATCAGCACTGCCACGGTCAAAATGAACAGCGTCAGCCATTTGGCGAACATATCCATTTGTTCTACTAACGGCGTGGTGAGGCTATCAACCTTAGCCAGCAAGCCACTAATGCGCCCGATTTCGGTCTGCCCGCCAATCGCGACTACCACGCCTTGCCCTTGTCCGCTAGTCACATTCGTACCGCTGAATGCCAGATTGGTGCGATCACCCAACGCCGCCTCAGCGGGGACAATTTCCACCTGCTTATCCACGGGGACAGATTCACCAGTCAGAATAGCTTCCTGCACCTGCAAGCCGTAAGCCTGTAACAGACGCAAATCGGCTGGCACTTTATCGCCTGCCTCCAGCAACACGATGTCACCGGGGACGAGCATTTCCCCCGCAATAGTGGTGCGTTTGCCGTTACGCAATACCGCCGCATGGGGGGCAAGCATCTGGCGGATGGCTGCCATTGCCTGCTCCGCCTTGCCCTCTTGCAGGAAACCAATAATTGCATTGACCACGACCACTGCCAAAATCACGCTGGTATCGACCCAATGACCTAACAAAGCGGTCACCGCCGCTGCCGCAATCAGCACGTAAATCAGAATATTATGGAAATGCAGTAGGAAACGGATCACGGGGTTGCGTTTAGGCGGTGCGGGCAGGCGGTTTGCACCGTGGGTGTGGTGGCGTTCTTGGGCGGTGTGGGTGTCAAGACCCGCAGCCTGACTGTCTAAACGACTTAGCGTGTCATTGGGGGAAAGGGCGTGCCACGCTTGCTTATCCATGTCGATTCTCGCTTGCTGGACTATTTTTATGAGGATAGCAGAAAATGGCTGGCGGCAACGGATAACCCCAGCGCAACACACTTATGCCCTGTGTTTACGGTGCAGTTGTCAAAACTGATGCAATGGTGGGTTACTCAACAAAATATTGCCCACATGGCTAGCACCTGCTGGTGTCAAGTGACCACCATCGAAGCTGATTAGCCGTGCTTGGGGCGTAAAAAGTGGGCAACTGTCTTCAGTCTGGCAAACCAAGGCTTGAATATTGACAAACATTCCGGTTGGCAATGACTGTTTCATCGTTTGGTTGATCGCGTGTTGTGCGCCATAGACCGGATTGCGGAGTTGGATTAGCTCCTCGTCTGACATGCCTAGGTATTGGCGCAGATTGAGTTTGCCGAAATCCTTCCGCCCGACGATGAACAGTTTTTGCGATTCCTTGATTGACAATTGTTGGATAGTCGTTGGCAACCGTTGTGCAGACCACAATTCCCAATTGGCGGCAATAATTACCACATCAGCCTGCTCAATGTGTGGCTTCGCGGCTGCCAATGTGTCAGCTTTTTCGCAAATGGGGATGTGCTTTTTGTCGATCAGACGGCTAATGTCTTCTGACCCC
>JBEUIR010000307.1:0-3261 GCA_040415395.1 Candidatus Thiothrix namsaraevi | reverse complement strand
CACACATCGTTGTCGTCATCCGAGTTGTTAGTACGCAACTTCTCATCTTCCGGCTCGGCAGATGCCTCTTCCAAAGTGATTTCACCCGACACCAAACCCAGCGTGCTGTCTACCGTGACACCATTATCGTTGTTGTCCACGTTAGTATCTGGGGACGCTTCCTCACCATTTTCAGACGACTTGAGACCATTCAATGCGGTTTGTGTCGTTGGGTTTGGAATAGCCACACGGTATTTGCCCGCCGCCAGCCCTTCAAACGCATAATGCCCATTCGCATCGGTCTTGGTGCTGGCAATAACCGCATTGCTGCTGTCAATCAGGTTGACATCCACATCGGCAATTCCCGCTTCGCTGGCTTCTGCAATACCGTTGTTATTCTCGTCTTTCCACACCAAGTTACCGATACGGTATTTAATGGTCGGCACGATAATCCCCACTTGGCGCGGCTCGGCAGTATCCAGACGCTGGCTGTTGGACTGCTGGGTAACACGGTGCGCCAGTGAGTTCCATGCAGGGCTAAAGTAACGTGTATTGCCAACAATGCTGGGCGGTGCATTGGCTGGTGCCAGCATCGGCACGTTAAATGTCAACGCTTTCAGCGGCTCCCAATACGGCGCAGCAGCAAACGCAGCCTTGATACGGAATGCCGTCACCTTGGCAAAGTCAGCCGGAGTTGTAGTCCAATCATTCGTACAACCTGTTTGCCAATGGTCAGCGGGGGTTTCCGTAGCAGAAGAAGACACTTCCGGGCGGCAAGGGTTGGCAGCCGTCGAATACTCAACCACCGCGTTAGCGGAAGTTGTATACGCATCAGCAGCGGTAATCGCCCCTGTCAGTATCGGTTGCCACTGGCTACCACGTTGCAAGCCGGAAACCGGCTGACCTACCCCGGTATCACCTTTGGCGGGCAATACGTCATACAGGATGTAGTTGCTTAGGG
The DNA here is from genome assembly GCA_040415395.1 of Candidatus Thiothrix namsaraevi. Taxonomy (GTDB): domain Bacteria; phylum Pseudomonadota; class Gammaproteobacteria; order Thiotrichales; family Thiotrichaceae; genus Thiothrix; species Thiothrix namsaraevi. Next base: position 2,321 of record JBEUIR010000307.1, on the reverse strand, counting down.
CTTGATTGCCCTTGTTCGTAACCAGCAACTTGTAATTGAACGCGCCATTATGCGAAACCTGCGCCACACACGGGAAACGGGTGTAACCGTCACCATTATCCGGGCATTGCGCGTTGGTCACGGCTGGGCTGGTTAGCGGGTCATCCACGTTTGGCAGGGTTGGAAATTCGCCTTTGACCCATTTTTCTGCTGCAATGACCGATGCAGAGACTACGTTGAAATTGGCTTCACGGGTACAACTCTCATCACTGCTACTGCCATCACCATCGAGATCATTGCTATCCGCACCCGTGGTGTTGTGGCAAGTAAGACGTGGGCCATTATCAAAGAACGCCGCTGTGTTGGCATAAGAACCAACCACCGTACCCGGTTTCACTTTGGCGGTTATGTTTACCCGCATCCAGTTGCCAACCGGGAAATCAGCGGCATTGGCAATACCTGCTGAACCATCTTTGCGCACTGACCCGACGGGAGGTGTTGCTGACCACACAAACCGCAATAAAGTACGTCCCGTACCGTTATGGTCAGGTACAACCTGAAGGTTTGGCTCAGGGAAACCAGCTGCACCACCACTGACGGAGAAACTATCCCAGCTCACAAACTCCAGTTCTTTCGGCAGGAAGTCCACCAACACCGGGTCATGTGCCACGCCAGTCGCACTATCCCACACTTGCTCGGCATGAATCTGGAACTGCACAGTATCTTCTGGGCGGAAGCTGCTGCCATTTATCACATCCTTGTACAGCACGATGGAAGGTGTTGCCTCTTCTACGAAGGAATCATCACAGCTCTGACCCGACCAGCCTGTCGAACTATCAAACTGGGTGAAGCCTCCCTCCACACAGTTTTTGACCGCCACAGGATAAGGGCCAGCAACGGCCGAGGTATCCGCCTTGATAATGGTGTCCCAATAGGGGTTGAACTGCCAACCGCGTGGCACTGCGGGGCCATCCGCACCCAAATCTTTAAACTTCCAGCGTAAGCATGTCGTGCCCGCAGGTAATGCAAAACCAGCGGGAGAACTTTCACTGGCAGCATCCACCACCAAATCGGTATAAGTGGCAAGTTTGCAATCACCCGCATCCGCAGAAGAACTCAAGGTCAAACGCACATCACTGCCAGCGGGGGCATTGGTGGTTGGCGGGGAGTTCCAGCGATTGACGAACACTTTGGTCGGCACAATCCCTGTTGGCGTAACGGGTAAGGTGTCATACAGGGTTAAATCCGGCACAGGTGCATTAGAGCCAAAGGTATCTGCCCTGATCCCCCAGTTAAGCCCATTGGATGGTGGCATTGCCCCTGCCAGTACATCTGACGCCCATTTAGCCAACCCCACGCCAGGGGTTGGCTTGCCGATGGTTTCGGTGATGACCGCATTCGTACCAATCGGCTCTTGTGAACCACCCTCAGGTGTTCCCGTCGCGCTTAGGGTATTGGTAATGCTGGTATCAATCGGGAAAGTTGCCACGGGGTAACGCAGGGTATACGCCCTGACGATACAGTTTTGTGAATTGTAATCCTTGCCTGCATACAGCGTTGCCAAGTCCTGATCACCCAGACTCCAACTCATTTCATTGCCGCTGACCGTCGCACCACCATTGTTCACCACCACCGCACCGGCTGGGAATACGTCTTTCAACACTACACCGGTCAGGCTTACGTTTCCAACGGCAGTATTGGAACAAAAATTCACCTGATAACTCACATCGGTATCCGGTGCAGGTTTCAAGTTGGTCGCGGGGGAAATCCGTGCCTTGGTGATATTCCAGTTCGGTGCGGATGCGCCTACCGTCACCTCGCTGGCAGTCGAAGGTAGGCTGCCATTTTCGGGGGTGTCGGGTGAGGTAATCACCGATGTTGCCGTATTGGCCAGCAATGTACCCGCTGCCGTACCCAGTTTCACGCGGGTATTCACTTCAATAATAAAGCTATCACCGCCGTTAAATACGTCATTCTTGGTCACTTTAATGACCGGGTTGGAGGCATTGCAGGACACTATGGTAAAGCCGCTTGGTACTACACAACTGAGTGCTTCAAGCCCCGTTGGCAAGGTATCTTCCAGCGTTAGATTACCGCAATCAGATGTTAAGCTGGAACACGCCAGTTTGAATCGGTATTTGACGGTTTCGCCCGGTTTGGCACTCGCCGCCGTCAGCAGTTCTTTGGTAAAAGTTTGTGTGCCTGATGCATAAGCTGCTTGCGAAGATAGCAACAAAATGCCTGCACCACACGCCCCCAAACGCATCAAAGGTATTTTTTTATACATTGACCCGATCCATTGTTTTCATTATTCGGACAATTCAGCAGTAGCCAATTGTTAT
>JBEUIR010000306.1:0-3270 GCA_040415395.1 Candidatus Thiothrix namsaraevi | reverse complement strand
GCAGTGTATGAGCCATGTGTCGTTACTCCTCTTAATGGTTAGGATTTGTGTACAGCGCGTAAGATAGGGCATTTGGGGCGTGTGGTGCAATAAGCCTGTATTCAAAAATGAATTACCTCACAACCCGCATACACCTCCCTCGTACACATCCATCACTGATTTCAGTTCACGGTACAAGTAATTGCGCTCGTCACGGCTAAACGCCGATAATGACTCTGGGATTTCATCCTGCTCTATGGCATACAACAACTTATTCACCTGAATACAACCGGTACTCGCGATTTCTTCGACTACCTCATTCAAACGTTCCGCATCCACCGGTTCGGCAGCGACGACCGCTTGCGGGAACTCACCCGCCCCGAACCAGAAATCCAAGCCTTGCGCCAAAAACTGGTCATACCCAAGATAATGCGTACCGTCACACGAAAAATTCAGCCCCACCGTGCCGTTCACAATGTTCAACGATGCTGAACGCAGGTAAATCGTTTCATCCGCAAACCGTAACGCTTTGAGTTGCCTCAAAACTTTTCCAACATCGGCAGGAGGCACAATCGCCCGCTCAAAATACGGACGACGCGGATACGCCAAGCAAATATTCGGGTCAATCAACTCCTCATTGGTGAGAATACGGTACACATACGGATCATCCCGATGCCAAATCGTGGTACGGCTGCTGGAAAAGTGAACCTGAAAATGGTGTACTCCCTGATCTAGGATTAGCGCCTCGTGAACTGACAGCACCACATCAATGTGCCTATCCATCACGCTCTCTACCCGCTGCTGAAGGAATAAACCGCTACGAATAGCTGGGTCGCCCTTGATTTGCCGCCACTGGCTCGGCTCTTCGTAGATCACATCCGAATGCGGTAATTCGCGCAAATCGTAATCCACTCCTAAAAAGCCGACACACTGCCCGCTAGCATCGCGAATAGTTTGAATTGCCGTCATCGACGGGCGTTTTTTATTGCGACTGATATAAGCTTCCGACAGGTTAAAGTCGACATCAGCATCGTGCATGTGCTGCATGTACGGACGCTCGGAACGGTCACGCCCCCGTGCTTCGGTATCCGCACCATAACGGTTGACGGTGGAACTGATTTGTACCCCCCGCACATCCATCGTATACACGTATTTGCAGTAGTCGAGTGCACTGAATACCCGCCGCATACACTCATCCAAGCGCTCGACATCATCCATATGCAACAAAATTTTACCCGCATATTCACTAAGCGCATTGCCGAGTAAATTCGTGAGTAACGCCCGTTGCGAGCTAATCGAATGTTGTAATGATTCCACCATAAATAATTCCCTCGTCCATTATGCGTAGCACCCCACCCCGTCACGGTTTCTGCTATTCTTCCCCCATCATTATACGGCTAACGAGAATTCAATATGAATGGAATTGCAAAATGGGGCATCGGCGCAGTGCTGGTCATCTTCGCCCTGATTGGCATCAAAAGCCTGTTTGCCCCCAATCCGGCAGAAGCCCCGCCGAGTGCAGCCAACTGGGAACAGCCGCTGGTCATGCCCAATGCCAACCTGCCCTCACCCGATGCGATCGGTGACAGCAGCATTTTTACCCGCCCGTTGAATGACAAACCTGCCCCAGCGGAAGCCGAAGACAATACCGTGGAATTGGTTGGCGAACCCGATGCCAACGACACAACGGAAACGCCCCCCGCAGCCCCCGCCAAACCAGTCCCACAACCCCCGGTTGATGAAGTCACCACAACCCTGCCTACCACGCCAGCACCTGCACCAACACCCGCACCGCCTGTTGTTGGCAAAACCGGCACGCTGGAAATTGTGACCCAAACTGAAACCGGCAAACCGATCAAGGCGAATGTCTATGTGCAACAAGCCAACGGCGTGAATCTGGATAAAGCCATGTACACCAACAAAGCCGCGTTCACGCTCAAACCCGGCAAATATAAAATTACGGTACGCGCCGAAGGTTACGCCAGCCTGTCACGCACGATCGACGTTCCTGACGGTGCAGTGGTCAATGAAATCTTTCCCTTGCCTGCCCTCGCCGCTGCTGCACCTGCTCCCGCTCCGGTTGCTGCACCACCGCGCCAACCCGAACCTGTCAGACCAGCACCAACGCCTGCGCCCTCTGCCGCACAAGGCAGACTCCGGGTAGTCGCCTTATCCGCCGACGATGGCACACCAATACCGGTTAATTTCACCATTGCGCGTTTAGACGGCTCCGTGGTCGAGCGGGTCAATAATGTGTCGCTCACCGAACTCAGTTTACCCGCGCAAGAATTCGTGGTCAGTTTTGATTACCAAGGATTTCAGGGCTACAAATCCCTGACTGTACCGCCAGGGCAAGTGCTCACCCACACCTTCAACATTCGTGGCGTTAGCGGGCAGGCGCAAGTGCCACAAGAATTGCCTCAGCAACAGCTCCCACAACAACAGCCACCACAACCAACCGTGGAGGAAATGCTGATGCAGCGCTTGCAGGAAGAGTTGCAAAAGCGTTTAACTAACTAGGGTTTGCGCCTACTGGTAATGATACCGACACATCGCTATCAGCAAGTCCTCGCCTTCCACTTTGTAGACCAACCGATGTTCATCATTGATACGGCGTGACCAATAGCCAGAAAGCCCGTGCCGCAACGGTTCGGGCTTGCCGATACCTTCAAACGGATCACGCGAAATCGCTTTGATTAGGTCATTGATGCGTTTGAGTATTTTCCTGTCGGCTTGTTGCCAATGCACATAATCCTCCCACGCTTTGGATGAAAAGATTATTCGCATTCGATCAACTCACGCACTTGCCCCTGCCCACGCTCCAATTCCGCGATGGATTCCAGCAAGCGGCTGGCATTGGCAGGAGTACGCAATAAATAGGCGGTTTCCTCCATCGCTTTGTAATCTTCCAGCGAAATCATCACCACAGCTTGCTCGCGGTTGCGCGTAATAATGACGGGTTCGTGGTCTTCGCAAACCCGATCCATCGTTTTGGCGAGATCCGCTCGCACAGCGGTGTAGGAAATGGCGTTCATGGCTAACTGACCTGTACGTGATTATGTACATAAACTATAGATGAGAGACCCAAGCAACACAAGTTGAAATACACATCCGCAGGCAATGTGGCAAACTACGCCTATTGAAAAACATAACAAGGAACTCCCATGTGCGGCATCTGCGGTGAACTACGCCTCGACGGGCAACTCCCCGAACTGAAATACCTCAACAGCATGATGGCGAAGCTGGAAAAGCGCGGCCCCGACCACGCGGGCAGCTTTTCCGACGGTGGCT
>JBEUIR010000305.1:0-3271 GCA_040415395.1 Candidatus Thiothrix namsaraevi | reverse complement strand
GGCAAGGCATTAAGTTCCGCCCTCGCCTCGCGCCACTGCGGGTAATGTTCGCTGAGAAGCGCAATGAAACGGTCATTGTGGGTCGGCTCCAGCAGATGAACCAGCTCATGCACCACCACGTATTCCACCAAATCCTTGGGTTTTTTTACCAGTTCGGTATTGAGGCGAATATTCCCTGCCTTGTGGTTGCAGCTTCCCCACTTGGTTTTCATGCGTTGCAGGAAATACGCCTGTACGGTAACACCTAATTTGGGTTCCCATTTGCGCAGCAGTTGGCGGATGAAATCGTGCAGCAAGGATTTGTGCCATTCGTGCATAATCCTTGCGCGTTCCACAGTGTCAGTATCAGCACGCACCAATAGCGTAATACGTTTATGGTCGATTTCAATCGTGGGGCGGAATGGGGTTTCTGCGATGTTTAGCAGGTATCTACGCCCCCACAAATAGTGGCTTTCGCGCCCGATAAAGTCGCGGGGTGTTTCACGCGCTTGGTTGCGTAGCTGTTCTTGCTGTTGCTGAATCCAGCCCAGCTTGGATATGGCATAGGCGCGGGCAACATCCAACCGGGTATTGAGGGGTGCAGACAGGGTGACGTGACCTTCGGGCGGATGCACCGAAAGATGGACGTTTTTGATGCTTTTGCGAGTCACTGCAATCGCAATGTCACCGAGTTGGATGGTTTCTGTCATGTGTACCCACGGCTGTTTTTAATGATCGCGAACAATGCCAGCGTTGCTTCACGGTTACGGTTCAGGAGTGGAAAGAGCGCATTCAGCACCTGCTTTTCCCGCACTTCATCACCACGCCAATCGGCGGGAGCGTTCTCGCGCATCACCCGATCAATTTTCAGGGTAAGCGTCACTCTGGCATTACCGTATTCGGAGACAGTCTCGCCAGTCTTATCAGCGGATGCGATGCTGCTCATGATGTCCGGTAAGTTATTGTAGACCACCAGCGCGTCACGGTTGCCTTGCAGTTCGGGCGGGATATTGGTGTCTGGTTGCCCTTTTGCCAGATTTTTGACAAGTTCTTCGGCTTGCTGGAGGAAGGCTTCGTAGGACGCGGTGTCGTCGCGTTTCTGTTGGATCAAATCATCCAGCAGTTTGGACATCTGCTCATAAAAGCGTGGGTCAGTCAGTTGGTCGCGGATAATGGTTTTGCGCACATTGTTGATAATGCCTTCGGCTACCGCGTTTTTGGAGAGCTTGCCTTTGTCATTGAGCTTTTTGGCAATGGCATCGTGGATACCGGTGTCAATAATCAGCTCCACCAGCGAATACTGATCCAGTTCGCCCAGCGGGTCGGCGGGGTCGGCTTGAATATAGGTATTGATGAGGTGGCGCATATCCGCTTCATACGGTTTGATGTCCATCTCTTCACCGGAATAATGTTTGATGGCGGCACGAAAATCGCTAAACGCCGTCACTTCCTTGTTCAGCGTGGCAATCTCTGCCGCTGAATAGCCCGCTTCTGCCAAATCTTGGGAAATGGCGGCGAACGCCCTCACAAACGTTGCCACTGCCTTATAGAACGGGATGCGCAAGGCTTCGGTTTCCAGCAAAGCGTTGGGGTCGTTGGCATTGCCGCAGAAGTAGCGGAGGTATTGCTCGGTTTCACGCGGGGGCAACACGGGTTCGCACAAGTAATGCAAGGCTTGCCATGCCGTATCCAGCGCGGTTTTGCCCGCTTTCAGCCAACCATCAAGCTGGACATTATTGCCATCCGTGCCGTTTTCATCCGGTTCTAATTCATCGGAGCTGTAAACCGCAATCGCTTGCTGCACATCGCCAAACAGCTCTTTGAAATCCACCACATAACCAAACGGCTTATCGTCACCGTCCAGTCGGTTGGTGCGGCAAATGGCTTGGAACAGGTTGTGGTCGCGCAGCTCATTGTCCAGATAGATGTAAGTGCAGGAGGGCGCATCAAAGCCCGTCAGTAACTTACTCACCACAATCAGCAGCTTGCAGTTGGCAGGCTCTTCGATAAAACGGCGTTTGAGTTCGGTTTCGTATTTCTCGGTAGTGGCGAAATCTTTCAGCACATACTGCTTGTAGGTGTCGTACTTGTAGCGTTCATCGCTTTTCAGCGATTCTTTGGAAATCGCACTCTCCAGCGGTGAGTAAGAGGTAATAATGCCGCAATGCACCCCAAAGTTGGTGTTTTGGAACAAGCGGAAATAATGGCAGGCATCGTAAATCGACGCGGCAACCAGCAACGCCGTGCCACGATCATTGTTCAAGCGGGGCTTTAGACCGAAATCTTCGATAATGCTGGCAATAATGCGTTGTTTGCGTTCGCCTGCACTCATTAAGGCTTCCATGTTTGCCCAGCGTTTGCGCAACACAGCTTTCTGGAAGTTATTGAGGTTTTGGGTGTTTTGGTCAAACCATGCGTCAATCTTTTTCTGCGAAGTCAGGCGTTGCGGCACTTTCCGCGCTTCGTATTTGAGGTCTAGCACTACCTTGTCGGCAACCCCTTGGTGGAACTTGTAGCAATGAATCGGTGCGCCGAACACCGCATCGGTGGTTTTCTTTTCACGCCGCAATAACGGTGTGCCGGTGAAACCGATGAAAATCGCGTCTTTTAGCCAACGCTCTTTCATCTGTTTATTCATGTCGCCACCTTGGGTGCGGTGGCATTCATCCACGAACACGTAAAAACGCCCGTGTACCCGTGGCGGTTCGCCCTTGAGGTCTGGCTCGAATTTGTGGATCAGCGCACACAGCAAGCGCGGGGTGCTGGCGGTGAGTTTTTCCACGAATTCGGCGCGTGAGGTAATGCGTGGCGAAGGGGCATTGGTACTGATCACGCCTGCATTGCGCATCACGCCAACAATCTGTTTATCCAGTTCGTCGCGGTCGGTGATGATGAGGATACGGGCGGCGGGGTCATGTTCCAGCAACCATTTGGCGAGCAATACCATGAGGATGCTTTTACCGCTGCCTTGGGTATGCCAGATGTAGCCGCCGATGCGTTGGCGGATGCGTTCTTGTGCGGCTTTGATGCCGAAAAACTGATGCGGGCGTGGCACTTTCTTTTGCCCGCCGTCAAAGATTACGAAATGCTGGATAATGTCGAGCAAGCGCGTCGGGTGGCACAGTTGCGCGAGTGGAATATCGAGCAAGTCGCCCGTGCTGAGATTGCCATCGGCTTGCCCGCCGGTTTCGTCTTTCCATTGCACGAAAAAGGTTTCGGGTGTGCCGACCGTGCCGTAGCGCAAGCCTTGCGCGTCGTTGCCTGCGAATACCAGTTGCACGGTGCTGAAAAA
>JBEUIR010000304.1:0-3284 GCA_040415395.1 Candidatus Thiothrix namsaraevi | reverse complement strand
GTCATGGTTGATGTTCCTTTGAAGACCCTCACCCCCCAGCCCCCTCTCCCAGAGGTAGAGGGGGAGCCAAGAGTTGAATGGTTAGCTGTTTTTCTTCTTTCTTAGCCCCTCTACCTCCGGGAGAGGGGTTGGGGTGAGGGTCTTTCCTGCCTCAAAAACGGCTGCAACACCGCAAACAACTCCCCCGCATCCGCCTCGCTAAACACCCCGTCAATCCCGCGATAATCCACGCTGGTAAACGGCGCGTCATACAGAGTATCCACCGGAATGCTGCCGTGTTCTGCAATGTAGTTTTTCAGCAAATTCATAAAGCGCACTTGTTGCGCCGTCAACGTCGGGTGCTGATGCAAAAAGGTGGTGAAATGCTGTTCCACCGCCTGCACATCCAGCCCCACCAGTTCGCGCACCGTTTCCTGCAACTGTTCAGCAGTACGCCCATAAAACTGATTCAACACCTCCAAACTCACACCGGGGTGACTGGTCAGAATGGTCGAGGTCAGTGTCTGTAATTCAGCCGCAGCAATCGCCTCACCATTGCGGATTTTCTGCAAAATCGGGTTGTCGGCAATCATGCCATCCAGCACCGTTTTCAAACGCCGCCGATACAGCAACGCCTCATTCGTCCCCGCAATTTTCACTAGGCGCTCGGTTTCCTGCACCCCGCCATCCTTGGTTTTGGTGGTCGGTGTGCCGTAACTCACGCTATCACCCGTCTGGCGGTATTTCATAATGCCGCGCAATTCAGTGCGTACCCATTCCAGCCGTTCCATGCTCAAAGCTTGCCAGAATTCCGCGCGGCGCACTTCGGCAATCACCGCGTCTTTTTGGCGCACGGCTTGAATATTCACCGCGAGTTTATCCAGTTCTGCCAGCAAAGCATCGCGCTTGTCCGCCAAACAACTCGCTTGTTCCACCCAACAGCGTTGCAACGTCACCATGAGTTTGTCGAACTGGGTTGCGTGTTTGTCGCGCAATACCCGCGCAGCCATCAACGGCGTAATTTTGCTGACAAGCAAATGGCGGGTTGCGGCAGTCATGCGCTGCAACGCATCGGTTTCTTGCAGCACCCGCACATTGCGCAACTCGCGCTGCACCGCAATGCTGTCTTCCGGCAAGTCGTTCAAATCCGCCCGCAGCAAGGCAAGTGCCGTATCCAATGCCGCCGCATGATTGGCTTTGCGTGCCGCATCGGCCAGTTCCAGCCGTGCTTCAAACAGGGTTTGCAACAGCGCTTTGCTGCCCACGTCGTCCGGCTCTTGGTATTCCTGCTCAAAAAACGTGAAGTTGCCGTAATGGTCGAAAATGCGGAATTCGGTTTTGTGCTTGCCCGCGCCGAACAAATTGGGGCAAAGGCGTGTGCCGCGCCCGATCATTTGCCAGAACTTCACCCACGACATCACTTTTTTGGCGAATACCAGATTCACCACTTCCGGCACATCAATGCCGGTGTCGAGCATGTCCACCGAAATGGCGATGCGGAAATCGTGGTTGCCCTTCTTTTTAAATTCCTTGATCAGGCTTTCGACCTTGGGAATCTGGTTGTGGATCACCTTGCACACTTTGCTGCCGTATTGCGGGTAGAGCTTGCAGAATAAGGCTTCGAGGTGTTCGGCGTGGTCTTGGCGTTGCGCAAAAATAATGGTTTTACCCACCAGCGAGCCGGTTTCATCCTTGATTCCGTGATTCATCAAGTTTTCGAGAATGGCGCGGTCGGTGTCTTCGCTGAAGATTTTGCGCCCAATGTCCTTGCCCGCAATCGTGGTGACACGCGCTTGTTCCTCGCCCAAATCGGCTTCGAGTTGCTGCTGTTGTTCCTTGCTCAAATCCTTGTAGTGAATGCCGTTGCGCAGAAATTCGGTGGTCAAATCCTTGGCGCGAAATGGCGCAAGGTAAGGTGGATCGTTGTTGATTGCCGCATCCAGCCCGAATTCATAGGTCGGGTCGGTGGTTTCGCAATCGAAAATATCGAAGGTATTGCGGCTGATAAATTTCACGGGTGTCGCGGTCAAGCCCAGTTGCAGCGCATCGAAATAGTCGAATAAATCGCGGTAGCGGTTGTAAATGCTGCGGTGCGATTCATCGGCAATCATCAGGTCGAAAAAGCCCACATCGAGCTGCGCAAAGCGGCTCATCATGCCGGGGTAAGTGGCAATGTAAATCCGTGCGGATTGGTCAATGCGGTTGGTTTCGCCAATCACGCAACGCGGCTCACTCGGCAAATTGTGCTTAAAGGCTTCATCGGCTTGGGTGCGCAATTCCTTGCGGTCACACAAAAACAGCACCCGTTTTGCCCAACCCGTGCGTAATAGCAATTCCGCCAGCGCAATCGCCACGCGGGTTTTGCCCGTACCCGTCGCTTGGATAATCAAGGCTTTGCGGCGTTGTTGCTGGAAATGTGCCGCCACGGTTTTGATCGCCTCAATCTGGTAGGGGCGGTCGGCAATCTTTAAATCAGGGTTGTGTTGTTCGAGTGCGGCGACGCGGTAATGGCGTTGGTAGATCAGGTAATCGAGGCTGTCTTTGCTGTAAAAACCGTACACCGGGCGGTAGGTGTTGTATTGGTGATCGTCCCAGATAAAGGTTTCGTAGCCGTTGGTGTAAAAGATTACCGGGCGTTGATAGCCCATGTGTTCGAGCGCGTCGGCATACAAACGTGCTTGTTCGCGCCCTGCTTGCAGGCTTTTATTGCCGGACTTTTTGGCTTCAATTACCGCCAGCGGTTGCCCATTGTCACCCCATAACACGTAGTCGGCGCGACCTTTGCCGGAGACGTTATCGGGGTAATCCACCAGGAATTCCACACTGACTTGTGCAGGCTTGCCCACATCCCAACCCGCTTTTTGCAGCATGACATCAATCAGCAAAGCGCGGGTTTGCGCTTCGTTCCAGTGCAGGGAATTGGCGACTTGTTGGCTGGCGGTTTGGCGTTGTGTGGCTTCGGGCAGTGTCGGCGGGGATAAGCGTTCGCTGTGTTGGGTGCGTTCGCGTTCCAACGCTTCACGGGTTTGCTGCAACTCGTCTTCGAGCTTTTTGAGTTGCTTGGCACTGATGCGCGGGTCGGCAACGCTGGCAAACGGTGCAATCTTGGCGGGTGAATGCCCGTAGTAGCGTACTGCCATGTAAGTGGCGATTTGGTGGGCAATCCCCAATGCAAGGTGTGCATTGCGGGCATCGCCATTGCTGCCGTGGGCAGTACTGTTACCTTCACGCCGTAATACATGCAGTTGGTCGAGCAAAGCGCGGCTCACACAGCCCGTGAATACGCTGTCTTTCAACAAGTCGTA
>JBEUIR010000303.1:0-3291 GCA_040415395.1 Candidatus Thiothrix namsaraevi | reverse complement strand
TTGCACTCCTGGTAAATCAAGGTTGGTTCGGCTTCTACCTTCGCCTGTTTGCAGTCCATGTTCGCCAAGAACCATTACCACAACATCGGCATTTTTTGCATTAGTTATTGCTTCTTCAAAACCTGATTTATCGGTTTCATAAATAGTCTGCGCCAAGGACACTCAAAGTAAAATAAACGAGATGTTTTGGTTTAAAAATACAGAGTATCTCAGTCAATTTCAAGGAAAAATGACTGGTGGACACCACACATTGATTAATGGGCGCTACATCCGAGGCAGTAGCTTGCGCTGATTACCGAATAGGCGTTCGTAATCCCAGTCGCGTATCGCCAGTAGCACGGTCGACCCTTTGCGTTCGCCGATGGGCAGGCTGGCATCATCCTTGCTCAGGGTGTCAAAATCTTTGGCTAATTGTGCCATTTTGCGTTGGAACAGAGCGTTACTGGCATCGCTCAACATGCCATTGAGTACCACCAGTTTTTCACTGTCTTTGATGAAACGCGCCTGGAAAAATTCGGTTTCGATTTTGGCGAGAAATAATTTCATGATCGGGCCATCATCGCGCCATTTGAAATTGGGGGCAACCAACAGCTTAATGCGATTTCCCGGCTGCAATTCGATAATGTGCAAGCGGTCAAGGTGTGCAAGGTAGCGGATCACTTGCGCCTCGCTAAAGTTGTAACGGTTGGTAATGTCTTGCCATGACCAGCGATTCAGCACCAGCACAGTGACGAGCAATAGGTGCAAATCGTCAGCAATTTCCTTTTCCTGTGAATGGCTTAACTCGCTGATCGGCTTGGCGTGTTCGGAGCGCATTTCGTGGACAAGATCGGAGATTTCCATGCCCATTAAGGTGCAGATTTTATCCAGACGTTGCAGCGATACATCTTGTTCAGAAAACAAGCGTTTGACGCTGGCTTCGGAGAGTTGCAGGCAAGCGGCGACATCAACATAGGTTTTATTGTGGCGCTTGAGGAGCTTTTTCAGGGTGGTGATGAGTTCGGTAGTCTGCGGCATGTGTATAAATTACCGCATTGTCAGCCGTTTGGGTAGGTAGAGACGCAAAATCTTGCGTCTCTACGGGCAGGGTTTGCTTTAGGTTATTTTTTAGTCGATTTTTTGACGGTCTTCTTGGCTTTCTTTTTTGCCTTGGGTTTGGTTACTTCCTTAAAGTCGGACGCGGTGTAATGCATTTCCTCATCGGCTATCTGTAGGTTTTGGTCAACGCTGATTGAGAGCGGGCGACCGTTTTGCAGGTCGTATTGCACACTGATACGTGCCGCTTTGCTGTCAATGGCTTTGCGGATAATGTCGAATAAATCTTCCACCGTTAAAGCATCGGCACGGCGTTCCAATGATAGAGCTACCCCGTCTACTGTTGATTTGGTGACGGTGCTGCCTGACACTTCAATGGCAATCGGTTTGCGGAATTCGACGCTGCAAAAACAGGAGCGTTGCAGGGTGTAGCTATAATGCGCCGGTTTGTGTTGCCGCCATTTGGTTTCAGCGGCAAGCAGATCGCGATTGGCGGCAAAATAGCTTTCGGCAGACGTGGCAGGGTGTTGCACCACTGCGCTGGTCTTGTCGGTTAAGGCTGGGTTGGTTGCGACACAGCCACTCAGCAAGCCCGCGCAGAGTGTGGTCAGCAATATGTATTTCATGGTAATAATCCCCTTATGGTTGCTGCTGTTGATACAGCAAAAGACCGTTGGCATGGGGGAAAGTTCAAGTGGGTGATGCAGGTGACGGATTACGGTATGAAAATGGAAATAGGTTGTCAGGATTTTGTTTTGCATTCGCAATTGGCGCAAGACACGCATTGGGTGACGGATTTGGCGCTCTGTCGCGTATTGCTGATGAATGAAGCGCGTTATCCTTGGCTGATTTTGGTGCCACGTCGTGCTGGAATCCGTGAAATTCACGAGTTAACGAGCACAGAACGCCAGCAGTTATGGGCAGAATCGGATAAGGTAAGTCAGGCATTGATGATTATTTTTCAGCCTGATAAGCTGAATATCGCTGCACTGGGGAATGTGGTTGCGCAATTGCATCTGCATCACATTGCGCGTTTTCAAACGGATGCGGCGTGGCCTGCGCCAGTTTGGGGGAAGTTTCCCGCAGAACCCTATGCATCTGAGATGGCAAGTGCTCACTGCGAATCGTTACGCGCTTATTTGCAAAGCTAATTTCAAACCCCTCTCATCTTAGGAGAGAGGGGTGAAGTCGTTTAAATCTTCTTCTTGGTTTCAATCATTTCATGAATGATGGGGTTCAGGATCAATTCCATCGCCAATACCATTTTGCCGCCCGGCACGACAATGCTGTTGCGACGCGACATGAACGAGTCATGGATCATGGAAAGCAGGAACGGGAAATCCACATTAAACGCTTTGGGGTCAGCGAAACGGATAATCACGAAGCTTTCATCGGCGGTCGGAATATCCCGCGCAATAAACGGATTGGAGGTATCCACCGTTGGCACTCGTTGGAAGTTGATGTGGGTGCGGGAGAATTGTGGGGTGATATGGGTAATGTAATCCGGCATCCGGCGCATAATGGTATCGACGGTCGCTTCTGGTGAATAGCCGCGTTCGGCGTGGTCACGCGAAATTTTCTGAATCCATTCCAAGTTGACGCTAGGCACGACACCAATGCCGAGATCCACGTATTTGGCAACGTCATAACCGCCGTATTTTTTATCGGCGCTCGTGTCTTTCACCAAGCCATGCAAGCCTTCGTAGAACAGAATGTCGGTATTGGCCTCGGTATCTTCCCAAGGGGTAAATTCGCCGGAACCTGAGGTACAAGTGACTCCCATATCCGCCAAACGCTTATTGTGGTGCACGGCTTCAGCATCGTTGTGCAGGTAGTAACGCTTTTTGCCGCTGCCGATTTCGCCATAGCTTTTGAACAAGGCTTCCAGCGCGTGAAAGTCATTAGCCGCTGGACCAAAATGGCTCAAATTCGTTTCTACCGCAGAGCGCTGTTTGAATTCAGCGCGGGTAACGCTATGGAAGCTATCACCTTCGACCACGGCTGCCGTAATTTTTTCACGGTAGAAAATGTGCTCAAATGCACGTTTGACGAAGGTGGTGCCTGCACCAGAGGAACCTGTTACAGCGATAACTGGGTGTTTTTTCGACATTGAATCTTCTCCTCTCAGAATATGAATGCGCAATCGCCCAACATTCTAACCAAACGGAATGGTTGCCTGTATATGCCTTTCGATAGGGATACGCCAAATAGGGTTTTAACAATAGCTTAATAGTATCTGCATCAGATATTTAAGTG
>JBEUIR010000302.1:0-3294 GCA_040415395.1 Candidatus Thiothrix namsaraevi | reverse complement strand
GATGCAGTCTACCCCGGTGGGTCACGTGCCTTATCCGCCAAAGGCTGGAAAGCCGCAGGTGCAGAAAAATCCGTCTGGGCGGAAAAAATTACCCCGCACATGGATGTTGCAAAGAACGCATCCCCCAGTTTCAACACCTTTAAAACCGAGATGGACGCACTCACCGCATGAAAATCCAATTCGACAGCGGCCTTGCTTACCAAGCCCAAGCCGTGGAAGCCATTTTGGGTGTGTTTGAAGGGCAAGAAACCACCCAAACCACCTTCACCGTCACGTCAAAACCCGTATTCAACGGGCGTGGGCAAGGCGATTTGCTGCAAACTGCCGCTGCCAGCGAATACGGCATCGGCAACCGCCTGATGTTACTGGAGGACGAATTGCTGGACAACGTGCGCCGCGTCCAACGCCAAAACGGCTTGAAGCAAACCAGCAAGCTGGACAAAAAAGCCCTGAATTTCACCGTTGAAATGGAAACCGGCACGGGCAAAACCTACGTCTACCTGCGTTCCATTTTCGAGTTGCACCTGCGTTACGGCTTCACCAAGTTCATCATCGTCGTGCCGTCCATTGCCATCAAGGAAGGCGTGTACAAATCGCTGCAAATCACCCACACGCATTTCAAAGACCTGTACCAGAACATCCGCTACGACTACTTCATCTACGACTCGCAAAAGCGCGAACAGGTGCGCAGCTTCGCCACCAGCGATTACGTGCAGATCATGGTGATCAACATTGATGCTTTCCGCAAAAGCTTCAGTGACCCGGAAAAAGAAACCAAAGCCAACCTGATCCACCGTGCTGACGACCGCCTGAACGGGCAACGCCCGATTGAATTCATCCGTGACACCTGCCCGATTGTGATCATCGACGAACCGCAAAGCGTGGACAGAACCGACAAAGCCAAGGAAGCGATTGCCAGCCTCAACCCGCTGTGTACCTTACGCTATTCCGCCACGCACGCAGACAAACACCAGATGCTCTACAAGCTGGACGCGATTGATGCCTTCGAGCAAAAGCTGGTCAAGCAAATCGAAGTCAAATCCCTCAATGTGCAGGACGGGCATAACAAAGCCTACCTCAAGCTGCTCAGCGTCGATAACCGCAAGTCGCCGATTACCGCCACCCTCGAACTGGACGCACTGCAAAAAGGCGGCGGGGTGAAACGCATCAGCAAAAAGGTCAAAGCCGGAGCTGACCTGCTGGAAGTTTCCGGCGGGCGTGACTTGTACGACGGTTACATCATCAACGACATCGTTTGCACACCGGGGAGTGAATACATCGACTTCACCAGCAAACCCGACATCCTTAGCTTGGGGCAAGCCATTGGCGATGTAGACGAAGATGCGCGTAAACGCCTGCAAATCCGTCAAACCATCGAAAAGCATCTGGAACGCGAACTGCTCCTGAACCCGATGGGCATCAAAGTCCTGAGCCTGTTTTTCATCGACCGGGTAGCCAATTACCGCAGCTACGACGCGGCGGGTCATGTCGTCCTCGGCAAATACGCGCAATGGTTTGAAGCCGAATACCGCGCAATGGTTGCCAAACCCAAATACCGTTCCCTGTTCGGCGAAATCGACCCAACGGTGGAAGTCAGCAAAGTGCATGACGGCTATTTCTCCGCTGATAAACGCAAAAAAGGCGACCCGGATAGCCTGATCCGTTTCAAGGACAGCAGCGGCACAACGGCTGAAGACGAAAGCACCTACAACCTGATCATGAAGGAAAAGGAAAAGCTGCTCAGTTTCGATTCCAAACTGCGCTTCATCTTCTCGCATTCCGCCTTGCGTGAAGGCTGGGACAACCCCAACGTGTTTCAGATTTGCACCCTGAATGAAACCGCTTCCACCCTAAAAAAGCGTCAGGAAATCGGGCGCGGCTTGCGGTTGGCGGTCAACCAACAGGGCGAACGCATCCAAGGTTTCACCGTCAATACGCTGACCGTGATGGCAAACGAGTCCTACGAAGCATTTGCCGCCAAACTCCAGCAAGAAATTGAGGATGATGAAGGCATCCGCTTCGGCTTTGTTGAAAAGCACCTGTTCGCCAATATCGTGATAGCGGAAGATGACAAAGAACCCACCTATCTGGGTGCAGACAAGTCCGAAACCCTGTGGGAAAACTTACTGGCAAGCGGCTACATCAATGACAAAGGCAAAGTGCAGGACAGCCTGAAAACCGCCCTGAAAGCAGGCAGTGTCAACCTGCCAGACACTTTCGCCACCCACGCTGACGCAATTACCGCCACCTTGCGCAAAGTCGCAGGCAACAATCTGAACATCAAAAATGCCGACACAGGGCAAACGGTACAGCTCAACAAACAGGTTTACCTCAGCCCCGAATTCACCGCGCTGTGGGATCGCATCAAGCACCAGACCACCTACCGGGTAAACTTCACCCCTGAAAACCTGATTGACACTTGCGCCAACAAACTGGGTGAGATGATCGTGGGTAAAACCCGCTTTGAATCCATTGAAGCCAAGCTCCACATTGACCGTAGCGAAATCGCGGGCACAGACGTAAAGACCCAAACCTACGTCTATGACCTGCGTGATTACACCTTGCCGGACATCGTGACCTACTTACAGGATGCCACTAACCTGACGCGCCGCAGCGTGATTGACATCCTGCAACGCTCAGGCCGCCTCAAGGATTTCAAAAGCAACCCGCAAAAGTTTATCGAACAGGCCACAGCTATCATCCAGCAAGCCATGCGGCTGGCACTGGTGGACGGCATCAAATACCACAAAATCGGTGACGGGCATTTCTACGCCCAAGAATTGTTTGAATCATCAGAATTGCGCGGCTACCTCAACGACAATATGCAGGCCGCCGCCAAGTGCGTGTATGAGCATGTGGTGTATGACTCCGATGTGGAAGCCAGCTTTGCTTTGGGTATGGAGCAGAGCGAGGAGGTAAAGCTTTACGCCAAACTCCCCGGCTGGTTCAAGATCGACACCCCGCTTGGCACATACAACCCCGACTGGGCCGTGCTGGTGGAACAAGACGGCAAAGAGCGGCTGTATTTCGTGGTGGAAACCAAAGGCACGTTGCTATCCGATGCGCTGCGTCCGGTGGAAGACGGCAAGATCAAATGCGGGCGGGCGCACTTCGCCGCGATGGAAAATGACGTACAGTTTACCAAGGCGAATGGGTTTGGGGAGTTTGTGGGGCAATGGTGACATCCCTGCAATAAAAAAACGGCGGCACAATCGCTTGCGCCGCCGTTGGTATCAATCCGTGATATGCGTTATGGCTTATTTGCCGACCATTGCTTCGCACTCAACGATCAAA
>JBEUIR010000301.1:0-3296 GCA_040415395.1 Candidatus Thiothrix namsaraevi | reverse complement strand
GCAGGATGCGTAATCGTGGTTTTGGCATCCCCCAGATTCGCGGTAATCGAGAGCATTTGAGTCGCGTCTACCACTTGCCAAGCGGCTTCCTGCCCGCCTTTGACGATAAAGGAAACGATACCGCCGAAACCGCTTTGCTGCTGTTGCGCCAGTGCGTGTTGGGGGTGCGATGCCAGCCCCGGATAATGTACCCGCTCAATTGCCGGATGTGCTTCCAACCATTGCGCCAGTTGCAGGGCATTCTCGCAATGCGCCTTCATCCGCAGCGACAATGTTTCCAAACCCTTCAGGAAAATCCACGCATTAAACGGGCTCATGGTCATGCCACCATTGCGCAACACCCCGTAGACATCCTTACCAACGCGCTCTTTATCACCGACTACCGCACCGCCTAGCGCCCGCCCCTGACCATCCAAATACTTGGTGGCGGAATGCACCACAATATCCGCCCCCAAATCCAACGGGCGTTGCAAAGCTGGGGTACAGAAACAGTTATCGACCACCAACAAGCTACCGTGACGGTGCGCTAAATCCGCTAATTCACGAATATCCACAATTTCAGTTAATGGATTAGCGGGCGTTTCCACGAACAATAAGCGCGTATTGGGCTGCAACGCCGCTTCCCAAGCGCTCATATCGGTCAATTCGACAAAGCTAAATGTCACTCCGAATTTGCCAATAATGTTCTGCAACAAGAGCGTGGTCGTGCCGAACACCGCACGCGAACACACCACGTGATCCCCGGCTTTCAGCAAGCCCAACATCACTGCCAAAATCGCCGACATCCCCGATGCGGTAGCCACACAGCTTTCCCCGCCTTCTAACGCGGCGAGACGTTCCTGAAAATAGCGCACCGTTGGATTAGTGAAACGTGCATAGATATTCCCCGGTTCAGTTCCAGCAAACCGCGCTGCCGCTTGCGCTGCACTGCCAAACACAAAGCTAGAGGTGGGGAAAATCGCTTCCGAATGCTCGCCTTCATTGGTGCGCACATGCCCAGCACGTACCGCCAGTGTTTCAAATTCCCACTCAGTATGGTTCAAAGTTTATCCCTCACGTTGTTGCGTAATCACCACCAAGGTATCTTCGTCCACGCGGTTGAACAGGTCGATCACATCCGCGTTACGCATCCGAATGCAACCGTGCGAAGCCGGATTACCTAACCTGCCTTCTTCGTCTGTACCGTGAATGTAAATATAACGCTCATACGAATCCACATTACCGCCTTTATTCAGACCCGGCTCTAAGCCATCCAACCACAGAATACGGGTGGTGACATTATCAGCGGTGCTACGCTCATCCGCGCCCGTCAGAATTTGCGCAACACGTCCAGTATTTTGCCGTGCTTTAAAGATGGTTCCCAACGGCGCACCATCACCGAACTTTTTTGCCACCCGATGCACACCTAACGGGGTTTGTTGACTACCTTTGGCACTCCCCAAACCGTTGGTGGCAGTGGAAATCACCCACTCATTCACCGCTTGCCCGTTTTCCACCAAGATCAGCGTTTGTGCGGTAGCATCCACCACCAGTACCCGTGAGGTCGAATAGCTGGGGAAATCCTGTGCCAACTTCGTGAGCAATGCCGTAAAACGTGCATCCCCCGCCGGGGTTGCTACCGCTGCGGTGGGCGTAGGTAACAGTGGCGGTAAATTCAAAGGCGTCACTTCGGATTCAGCCATCAATGCCCCGCTGCTAATCGCTGTTGCAAATATCAATGGCAGCCATATTTTTTTCGCGTTTTGTTTGTTGTTCGTCATTCCGTAAAGCCTCTAATTCAGCAAAATAGTCACCGTTTTCCCCGGTGGCATAATGCCCGGTGAATACCGAGCAATCGAAAGCCTTCAAACGCGGATTGCCCTTACTCACCGCTGCAATCAAATCGGGCAAGGGCAAATAGATCAAACGATCCACGCCGATGGCTTGCGCCACTTCCTCTTCGGTACGCCCGTGCGCAATAAGTTCCTTCGCCGCTGGCATATCAATGCCGTAAATATTCGGGAATTTGATCGGTGGTGAAGCCGAAGCAAAATACACTTTTTTCGCACCCGCATCGCGTGCCATTTGCACAATTTCACCGGAAGTCGTGCCGCGCACAATGGAATCATCCACCAGCATGACATTTTTCCCCTTGAATTCTAACGCCAAGGAGTTGAGCTTTTGGCGCACCGATTTTTTACGCTTCGCCTGCCCCGGCATAATAAAGGTGCGCCCAATGTAACGATTTTTGATAAAGCCTTCGCGGTACGGCACACCGAGGGTATACGCCATTTCCAACGCAGAGGTACGGCTGGTATCGGGGATCGGAATCACCACGTCAATGTCATTATCCGGCCATTCACGCATCACGTATTCCGCCATTTTGCGCCCCATACGCATCCGCGCTTTATGCACAAACACATTGTCAATAATCGAGTCGGGGCGGGCAAAATACACGTATTCAAAAATACAGGTGTTATAGCTGGGATTTTTGGCACACTGACGGGTGAATACCTGACCGTCGGGGCGAATGAAAATGGCTTCCCCCGGCTCAATATCGCGCACCAAGCGGTAGCCTTGCACATCCAATGCCACGCTTTCGGAAGCCAGCATAAATTCTTTGCCATGCGGCGTTTCGCGCATCCCGTACACCAAGGGGCGAATCCCATTCGGGTCACGGAAACCTACCAAACCATCGCGGGTCAGCATCGCCACCACCGCATACGCACCTTTGCAACGCCGATGCACCCCTTCCACCGCTGCAAAAATATCTTCCGGCATTACATGCAACGCATCTTGACCCAGCAATTCCTGCGCAAACACGTTTAGAAGGATTTCAGAATCGGATTCGGTATTGATCTGGCGGCGATCCTGCCGGTACAGCTCTTTTTTCAGCACGTGCGCATTGGTCAGGTTGCCATTGTGTGCTAAGGAAATACCATAAGGGCTATTCACATAAAATGGCTGAGCCTCCGCCGAAGACGATGAACCCGCCGTTGGGTAACGCACATGCCCTATGCCCATATTGCCTTGCAGCATCGCCATGTGACGTTCATTGAAAACGTCTTTCACCAAACCGTTGTCACGGCGTAGATACAATTTTCTGCCATCACTGGTCACAATCCCTGCGGCATCCTGTCCACGGTGTTGTAAAACCGTCAGACCATCATAAAGTGCCTGATTGACAGGTTCATGACCGATAATCCCGATAATTCCGCACATACCAACCCTTCCGGTGAAACGAAAATGTCATATTCTAACCCCGTCAAAACAAAACAGCCATGCACGATTAAGTGCATGGCTGTTTGATTCATCCG
>JBEUIR010000300.1:1780-3306 GCA_040415395.1 Candidatus Thiothrix namsaraevi | reverse complement strand
CGTTTCGCGCCGATGCGGATCATTCAGCGGGCGCGGTAATCCCCGTACCGATTCGGTATGCAAGTCATTGAACTGCCCCGTTTTCAGAAAATAATCCAACACCAACCCCTGGCGCTCAAACGGGTGCATTTCTGTCCACAGCGTAATGGCTTTAGGCGGAAACCAACGGGTTGAAAATGCCATAATCACCTTCCCACCGCTGCGCGTTACCCGTGCTAATTCCTGCATAACCGCTAATGGCTGGGTTAAATATTCGATGGAAACCGTGCAAATAACCGCATCAAAGCTGTTGTCAGCAAAGGGTAATTGTGTGGTTTGGTTGAGATCGTGGATGACACGGTGATGCAAACGCGGGTTGGCGGCGAGTTCCGCCTGATTCATGCCAAGCCCCGTGACAGCTATGTCTGTCAAGGTGTCAGGCAAGTGTGAAACATGGCTGGTCATGAGATCGAGGATATGCATACCGGGTTGCAACAAACGCCCATACAAGGCGGTGACTTGTGCCAGCGCGGTGGTATCCAAATGATTGACGAAACGTGGTGCTGTGTAAAACTGCGCATCCTCACGTTCATCCGGGCGGGTGAATGGGTAAGTGGCGTAGTAATCGGTGGGCACGTTGGGGTAGGGTGCTTGCATCCCCGCACCGGTGTCGGTGAGTGCTTTGAAAATTTCCGGTGTAATGGGGGCGTGTTCCGCTGCAATAATCGTCAGTGAGTAGGCGGCAAGCGGGTGATTGAGGTCGGCGGTCAAGGTATCCGGCGTGGCAGCGATCAAACGGAAGGGGCGAAACTCACTGCGGCTGCAATCCAGTGCTTCCCACGCATACGCTTGCGGGTAAAAGCGTCCGATGCGCGGTTCAACCGTGAGTTGGCGCTGCCGGGTCATGAATTGCGCACGGGGGAAGGTAACTGGGGCTATCTGAGTTGGCGTTAACTGTTCACCGGCTGCAAAGGGTGTTGCCGTTACGCCAGTGCCGCTGCTGGCAGACGCTTGGGTAAACCAACAATCGCAGTGTTTGGCAACGCCGCTCTGCCATTCCAGCTTCATCATACCTATCCCCTCAAAAGCTATACAAAAAGCAAACAAGACTGTTCCAGTATAGACCTTGCCAGTTATCCAGAAAAATTACCGTTTAACCTGTATTTCGCAGCACCATAGCAACTTCAATCGTTAGGCTTTACCGATTAAAAAATGTCTGTCAATAAAGGTGGTTACGGTGATCAATTGGTTGCATAGCAAGCTGCATCGCCCGGAAAAAGGTTGGGATCCGGTTGATCCCGCATGGGCGCAGGAATACGCCGCTGCCGAATGGCAAATGGTCGATCACGCCTTGCTGGATAAGCTCGATGCGCAATTGGGTGGTTTGCAAGGCAAACGCATTCTGGATATGGGCGCGGGAGCGGGGCAATACAGCGTTGCCTTGGCACAGCGGGGGGCGAATGTGACTTGGCACGATATTTCGCATACCTATCAGCGCATTGCGCAAGAAAAAGCGGCGGCTGCCAAGGTGGAACTGCAATGGTCGT
>JBEUIR010000300.1:0-1680 GCA_040415395.1 Candidatus Thiothrix namsaraevi | reverse complement strand
ATGTTATTTGGGTGTGGAAAGCAGGTGACGAGTCACGTACATCATAATCATGGTGGCAAACAACAATAACCCCACACCAATCGCTAGGGCGTAATCTTCCCTTTGTAGCAGTAAATACAGCAAGCCGTACAATAGCGCGAGCAGCAAAAACAGCAGGAAAGTCCGCCGTCCGTTACGCAATACCATCCCGGTATAAACCGTAATGCAGAGAATGGTGGTGGCTGATGCGGCGATATAGGCGTACAGGAAGCCAATGTGTTCGGCTGCTGCCAGTAAAATCAGGTAAAACAGCGATAACGCGACCCCAACCAAGCCGTACTGCAAGACATGCAGGCGTTGTTTCAGGCTGATTTCAAAGGCGAGAAATACCAAGAAGGTCATGCCAATAAACAGTGCGCCGTATTGCACCGCACGCTCAATCAAGGTGTAGAGCGAGGCGGGTTCGTGCAAGTTTACCCCGGCACTGAAGCTGTGTAAGTCGTAGGTTTGCTGATCTTCCAGCACCCAATATTGCGGGTAGCTGCGCACGAGGTGGGGGATGTCCCACGCGGCATTAAAGCCCGCTTCGGTAATGTCGTGTTTGTTGGGCAATAAGTCACCCTGAAAGTTGGGATGCGTCCAAGCCGAGGTCATGCGAATGGCGGTGGTTTGCCCCAACGGTGCGAAAAATAATCCATCACTACCGCGCAGGTTGAGGGTCAGTTTGAATTCATTGCTGGTGGTGCTATCGGCATTCACGCTCAAGGGAATATGAAAACCAGAAGGCAGCAATTTGCTTAAACGAGTACCGGGTTGCATGTCAATACGCCCATCATTCCAGAAAAAGCTGGAGGCGGTATCAATGGCGCGTTGGTCGCTTAACCCTATGGCGATAAAGGCTTTATTCCACAGAATGCGGCGTTCACCTTCACTGGATTGCAAGACTTGTGCATGATTGAACTTACCACTTAGATTAATGGTTGCGTTGTAAACCAAGGCATCGTAAATCCCTTGCTGGCGGTGTTCTTCGTTGAGATTAGCGCGGATTTCAAGGGACTCCGGCAGCAGGATAGCGGTACGGTCCTTGAAAATATCTTTGCTGACGACGCGCGTTTCGCCGTTTTCGTCGCTGATGGTGTCAACGCTGGTGAAGTGCTCAATATACGGCACAACCAAGACTGGACCGATGAGGGTTTGTTTGCCACCCCAACGTTCTGCCACACTCTTCAGGGCATTTTGGTAATGGGTTTGGCGCTCTTTCACCGCTTGTTCGGCAAAAAACAAGGGGATTAACATCAATAGCCCCAGCAAAATGACGATGAGGGTGCGTAAACTGAGCGATTGCGATAACTGATATAGCGCGGATTTGGGTAGTTGAGGGGGAAGATGCTCCGACATGGTTCTTATCCTAGGGTTGACCGGGCGGATAATAGCATGTTTTGCGCGGGAGCAACCTCACCCCAAACGGCTTACTTAGCTTTGCATTCCGTTTTTGTACCCGCGACTTTGCCGGTGAGTTTGAGGAAATTCTCGAAGGGTCCCATGACTTTCATCGCTTCCATTTTGGGGCCGTTGAATTTGAGCTTGCCCGTACCCATGGCACCCATTGCACCACAACCGAACTTGCCTTCACCCATGCACGCCCAATCTGCATCGGTAGCGTGCATTAGGTAGTCGTAGCTGGCATCCATTTTTTTACCA
>JBEUIR010000299.1:0-3322 GCA_040415395.1 Candidatus Thiothrix namsaraevi | reverse complement strand
CCCCGGCGAACGCATCCTAGTCCTCGGCACGGGCGAATTCGTCTGGCCACCTTTCTTACTGGCGGAACACCTAGAACAACAAGGCGCAACCGTCCATTTCAGCGCGACCACCCGTTCGCCGATTGCCTTGGGTCACAGCATCCAACATCGCTATTGCTTGCACGATAATTACGGGCAAGGCATCCCCAACTTCCTCTACAACGTCGTGCCTGAAAATTACGACCGCATCCTATTGTGCAGCGAACCACCCGCACATTTGCTGGATAAAGAACTGATCACCGCCTTGAATCCAACGTGTGTGGAGTTCTACCCGTGAAACCCTTATTACTCACCGATTTGGATGACACGCTGTTTCAGACGGCGCGAAAGATGCCAGCGGATGCGGATAAAATCCCCGCCGCGCAAGGCAAAACCAGCGACAGCGGGAGCTTTATGCACCCTTGGCAACACGATTTCATCCACTGGGCGTTGGACTGTATGACCGTGATTCCGGTCACTGCACGGGGGATTGCCTCCTTCAAGCGCGTTCACCTGCCTTTCCAGCACGGGGCGGTATGCGTTCACGGTGCGGCAATTCTGCAAGCGGATGGCACGCTTGACCCCGACTGGCATTCACACATCCAAGCGCAACTTGCCGTTTACCAGGAACGCCTACCAGAAATGTTGGCAACCGCGCTGCAAATCGGTGAAACGCTGGGGTTATCTTTACGCGGCTGGCTGGAATCGGTAGAAGACAGCGCGGCGTATCTGGTGGTCAAAAGCAATACCGCCAACGCGGCAGACCTCCAGCAACTGCTGCACAGCTTACGTGAAACCCTTAACTTGCAAGGCTTCTACACCCACATGAATGGCAACAACCTCGCACTGCTGCCCGATTTCGTCAATAAACGCGCAGCGGCGGCAGAAATTCTGCGGCGGCATACGGCTGAACACGGGCGTATTCCGGTATTTGGCATGGGCGATAGTGTGTCCGATTTGGGCTTTATGCGCTTGTGTGATTTCGCTGCATTCCCACCGAACACGCAAATTTGCAGGCAGTTACCATGAGCGCAACCCACGGTTTTCACGGCTCGTATGCTGCCCGCGATGTCACGTTTTTGTTGCGGCAAATCGTGATGGAAACCACGCCCGTGGAGGAAAAGGAACGCCTGATTCAAAGCGGGCAACGCCATTATTCCGAAATGCTGACGCTGGAAGCCGCGCCCTCCGCCGCGCATCAAACCTTGTTCGAGCAAGCACTGGATGATGGGCTGGAACGCCTTGCCCGCGAAGTGCAAGCCTTGGCACTGGCCTTGCAACAACGTCGCTCGAACCGCCCGATTGTGCTGGTCAGTTTCGTGCGGGCGGGTGTGCCGTTAGGCGTATTGCTGCTACGTGCCTTGCGCGAATTGGGGGTGGAAAGTGAGCATTACGGCATCAGCATTGTGCGCGACAAAGGCATCGACCAAGCGGCAGTGGACTGGATTGAGCAACGTCATGCCTTCGCTGACATTGTGTGGGTCGATGGCTGGGTCGGCAAAGGGGCGATTCATGGCGAATTGCAACGTTCGCTGGGCAAACGTTACCCTGATGGCGACATTCCCTTGGTGGTGTTGGCTGATCCGACCGGCAAGGCGTGGTTATCCGCTTCCGGTGAGGATTGGCTGATTCCGTTTGGCGTTTTAGGCTCGACCGTTTCCGGCTTGGTGTCGCGCTCGATTTTACGCGAGGATGGCGGCTGGCACGCTTGCGTCAATTACGCGCATTTGGCGGAACACGATGTTAGCCAGTGGTTTGTCGATACCGTGGATGCTTGCCGTTGCCGTCAGCAAGGTGTCACGGCGGCAGATTGGGCGGATGCGTTGCGCCATACCCTGTTAGCGCAATCACAAGCTACGATTGCACAACTGGTTGAGACTTATGACATTACCAACCTTAACCGCTTGAAACCGGGGATTGCGGAAGCCACCCGTGCGGTCATGCGGCGCGTGCCAGAACACATTCTGGTGCAGCGCCTGGATGACCCGAATATCCGCTTATTACGCCATCTTGCCGAATCGCGGGGGATTCCCCTGCAAGCGGTTGGGGATGGGCTTGCGCCATACCGTGCGATAACCATAATCAAGAAGACCACATGACCACACGAATTTCTCCTTATCAGTTAGGCGCAACCTTGTACATGCCAGCAACGCGCCCCGATTTGCTGGATGTGATTTTGCGGCAGAAAATCCCCGATCTGCGCTCGATGGTGATTTGCCTCGAAGACGCGGTGCGTGAAGATGAAGTCGCCGAAAGCTTAAGCAATCTGCAACACTGTTTGTACGAACTGCGCGGACAAGAACGTAGCGTGCCGCTGGTGTTTATTCGTCCCCGCCATCCACAGATGGCGCATCAATTATTGGCGATGCAAGGCATTGAGTGTGTTGACGGCTTTGTGCTGCCCAAGTTTGATAACCACTCGTTTGCGGCGTGGTATGCCGTGGTGCAAGCTGCTCCCGCCCATTTGCTGTTTATGCCTACGCTGGAAACCGCACAAGTATTGGATGCACTGGCAGTGCGCGAATTGTGCGAACGTTTGCAAGATGACGGGATTAAGTCGCGAATATTAGCGTTGCGGATTGGCGGTAACGATTTGCTGTCGTGCTTGCGCTTGCGTACTCACCATGCCCACACTTTGTACGATGGCCCGTTGGGGTATGTGGTGGCGATGTTGGTGACGCATTTTGTTCCGGCAGGTTTTCACTTGACTGCGCCCGTGTTTGAATATTTTCAGGATCACACTGTCTTGCAAGCCGAATTCCAGCGCGATTTGCTGCACGGTTTGGTGGGCAAAACCGTGATTCACCCCAGCCAGATTGCGGTGATTCAGCAGGCGTTGAAAGTGGATAGCCGTGATTACGAAGCGGCATTGCGGATTTTGGATGATGCCATGCCTGCGGTGTTCCAGTTTGAGGGGGCAATGTGCGAACCGGCGACGCATCACCATTGGGCAGTGCAAGTGATGGAACGTGCTAAACATTTCGGCTGCCATTTGCACGCGGTGGCAGTGGATGAGGGAATGGACAAAGAGTGTGCGGCATTGTATTAATGTACGGTGAATTCATGTCATTAAGTGCATGGCACTTTCTGTTTCTAGGATAAGGCTTCCAACGTTTATAATTACAAAAGCGTTTGTTGTGAATATGCATAGCGAGATTGAACCATGTTAAAAAAACATTATTTGAAAACCCGCCGCGCCTGCAAAGTCACGTTCCGTATCAGTAAGGCAGCGGCGCAGTCTGCCCACGAAATTGCCTTGGTGAACTTAAACATCGCCATATCGGGGCGACTCCACGGACCATAC
>JBEUIR010000298.1:0-3325 GCA_040415395.1 Candidatus Thiothrix namsaraevi | reverse complement strand
TAATTAACGTAAGAAGGCTAATTGCATGGGTATTTATAAAAAGGGCGTTCCTGTTGTTTTTTCCTTGATAATGGTGTTGCTGAATGGTTGCGGCGGCGGCGGTGGTACGCCACAAAATACGGTGGTCGGTGGCACGGCTCCTCCGGTTGTGTCGCCTACGGCGATACCTAAGACGTTTACTGAAGTGAAAGTGGCTGATGTAACGACGTGTGTTACCGACAATAGCACTAACCTGATGTGGGAAGTCAAAACCGATGAAGCACCCGGTGGAACTCCCAATTTCCGCGATAAGGATTACGGTTATAACTGGGGCAGTGACGGTAAAGCTGCCGGGCTTGCGGCAAGTGCCAATCTGTTGGTTAGCTCGGCTCCGCCTTGCCAAGCCTCAGGGAGCATTATGACCAAGTGTACGACCGATGCGTATATCAATGCGGTCAACGCTGCTGCTTTGTGTGGTTATACGAACTGGCGCTTACCGACTACAAGTGAATTACTGGGTTTGATTGACACTACCCGTCCTGCAAGACCCTTTATTTACCCGGCATTGGGTAGCACGTCTTCGGACCCTGAAGTGCAAGGTCAATCGGTGCGTGGTTATTGGGCGTCCAATCCGGCGACAGTCGGTCATGCGGCGGTGAGTTTTTCCTTGGCAACCGGAGATCGCGCCCAAGGTCATGGTGACAGTTACAACTATGTGCGCTTAGTGCGCAACAACTGATCCTACTCCCTTCTCCATTGCTCCCTTCACCCCTTGTGGGGGAAGGGCTGGGGATGGGGGGGTTAATGCGTAGTGTTAGAAAAACAACGCCACTTTTGCTTCAGCACGGTATTTGTGCAGCAATGGTTCGGTGTAACCATTCGGCTGTACACGTCCTTTAAACACTAGATCACAAGCTGCTTTAAACGCTACGCTCTTGTCGAAGTTACCACTCATTTTGGTGTAAGCGAGGTCGCCTTCGTTTTGTGTGTCCACTTTGATTGCCATGCGCTTGAAGGCTTCGAGGATTTGCGCTTCGGTACAGATACCGTGGTGTAACCAGTTCGCCATGTGTTGGCTAGAAATGCGCAAGGTGGCACGGTCTTCCATCAAACCTACGTCGTTTACGTCTGGCACTTTGGAACAGCCAACACCTTGGTTGACCCAGCGCACCACGTAACCGAGGATGCCTTGCGCATTATTGTCCAATTCCTGCTGGATTTCGGCGGCGCTCCAGTTTGGATTCGCTGCCACCGGAATGGTGAGGATGTCATCAATATTGGCACGCGGACGGCTTTTCAGCTCTTCCTGACGCGCAAATACATTGACCTTGTGGTAATGCATTGCATGTAACGCTGCTGCGGTAGGCGATGGAACCCACGCCGTGTTTGCGCCCGCCATGGGATGCCCGATTTTGGTTGCCAGCATATTGGCCATTTGATCAGGGATTGCCCACATGCCTTTGCCGATTTGCGCATGACCCGGTAAACCGCATTCCAAACCGATGTCGACGTTCCAGTCTTCGTAAGCCTTGATCCACGCAGCGGTTTTCATATCGCCTTTGCGGATCATCGGGCCAGCTTCCATTGAAGTGTGCATTTCGTCGCCGGTACGGTCGAGGAAGCCGGTGTTGATGAACACTACCCGTTCCTTGGCGGCGCGGATGCATTCTTTCAAATTCACCGTGGTGCGGCGCTCTTCATCCATAATGCCGACTTTTAGGGTATGGCGGGGCAGTCTGAGGGCGTCTTCGATGCTGTCGAACAGGTCATTGGTGAAGGCGACTTCTTCTGGGCCGTGCATCTTTGGCTTAACGATATACACCGAGCCGGTGCGGGAATTGCTGAATTTTGCACTGCCATTGAGGTTGTGGATGGCAAGCACGGCTGTCATGTAACCGTCCAGAATGCCTTCGGGAATTTCGTTACCGTCTTGGTCCAGAATCGCGGGGTTAGTCATTAAGTGACCAACGTTGCGCACGAACAATAGGCTACGACCGGGCAGGGAAACCGTGCCGCCGTGCGCAGCGGTGTATTCACGATCCGGGTTCATGGTGCGGGTAAAGGTTTTGCCACCTTTGCTGACCTGTTCGCTCAAATCGCCTTTCATTAAACCGAGCCAGTTGGTGTAAATCAGCACTTTATCGACATCATCGACGGCGGCGACCGAATCTTCGCAGTCCATAATGGTGGTGAGCGCGGCTTCCATGAGAATGTCGTTAACGCCTGCGGCATCTTCTTTGCCAATCATGCCGTTACGGTCGATCTGGATTTCAAAGTGCAAGCCATTGTTACGCAACAAAATGGCAGACGGTGCATCGGTAGTGCCACGATAACCAACAAACTGGTTGCTATCGCGCAATGCCACGACTGAGCCGCCGATCATGTCGACCATCAATATGCCGCTTTCATCGACACGGTAGGCGCTGGCATTGTGGTGCGAGAGGAAGGAAAGTGGCGCGGCTTCGTCAAGGAAGTTACGTGCAAATTCAATGACTTTTTTGCCGCGCACGGGGTTGTAGGCTTTGCCTGCTTCTGCGCCATCGGTGCTGGGAATAGCATCCGTACCATACAGGGCATCGTACAAACTGCCCCAGCGGGCGTTGGCGGCATTCAAGGCGAAACGTGCATTCATTACCGGTACGACCAATTGCGCCCCGGCAGTGCTGGTGATTTCCACGTCTACGTTAGCGGTAGTAACGTTGAATGCTTCACCTTCAGGCAGTAAGTAGCCGATGTCTTGCAAAAACGCTTTGTAAGCGGCGAAATCAAACTGACCAGGGTTAGCAATGTGCCAAGCATCAATTTTGGCTTGAATTTCATCGCGTTTCGCCAGCAGTTCACGGTTGCGGGGTGCAAAACGGGTAACGATGTCTGCCAGCCCTGCCCAAAAATCTGCGGCACTGATACTTGTTCCCGGTAGTGCTTGCTGGGTTACGAAGTCATGCAAAAGTGTTGACACTTGTAAGTCATTAACCAGAATTCTGTTACCCATTCGTCACGATCCTCTAAAAAATAAACGAAATTGTCGACATTTTCCGGTTATAACCCAAGATCAGCAAGCGCAAAAATTAGAATTATCAATGGTAATAATTAAAAATGACGCCAGCGGTCATCAGATGAATAGCATGATGGGCTAGTTCCAGCCGTATGACGGTTCTTATATACTTTTCACCATGCGTATAACACACCATTTACTGTTTCTACACCGGTTAGCTCATCTGGCAGCGCTTGGCGTGATGTTGGTAGGGGCTGTGGTATTAGTCGGGTGGTTTAGCCACATCCCGGCGTTGTATCGTGTGGAACACGATTTGCCGCTGATGACGCCCGGCGCTGCCGTTTCCTTTGT
>JBEUIR010000297.1:0-3343 GCA_040415395.1 Candidatus Thiothrix namsaraevi | reverse complement strand
CCTGCTGGTGGGTAGCGAGGATGTATTGCTTCAGGTAACGCTCGGCTGCTTCCAGTCGCTCATCAGCGTTGATACCCGCCAATGCCCCCAGAAAACACAGCGCATCGGCGTAATCCAGCGTAAAGGTATGCGCCAATTGCTGCCGGACGTGCCAATACAAGGGTGCTGCCAGTTCCGGTTGCCGGGTCAGCAGTGTTGCCAATTGGTCGCGGTAATGCTGTTGTGCCTCTGTATCCAACACCACCGCGTTACTGCCATATTCAACAGCAGCATGATTCCAGACCAGCAACTCATGCCCAATATCCCACGGTTTGCCGACGCTGAACTGATAGCGCAGGCTACGCAGGAATGCCGGTTCTATTTCTGTGGCAGCAATCGCCAGCGCCAGCAGTTCCCCGGCGTGGTGCTGATCTTCCGCCATGCGCTGTTGCACGATGTCAGGCGTGGTGGCAGTCGGGTTAACGGGTATCAGCTTGCTGTAACGATCCCAACTGATGCACTGAAAACACTGGGTCAGTTCCGCCGATAAATAGCGCACGGGTGCAGGGACTAGCGCAAATGCCTGACAACCCGCCTGTCGCAAACGTTGCCCAAAGCGCAACCATTGGCGGGTGGCTTGCCCGCTACGCTCATAAATCCCCAAATCGCTAAGAATCAGGATGGGCGTTTCTGGCGTGGGCGGATGCCAAGTTTTCCGCTCATCCCCCAACAACATGCGACGGGTCGGCAAATCCAGCACAAACCAGCTTTCCACCCCAACCTCACCACGCTGCTTGCCCAATTGTGCTTGCAGCATGACGTAATCCCGATTCAAACCATCCAGCCGGGGCGGGCGGTCTAACAAAATCACGACTTTAGCCGTCCAGTCCAGCCGCTGCTGTTGGGGAATGCGGCGCAGTTGCTCGGCTTTGGCAACCTGTTTCACCAGCTTGGGAATATCTGGGCGTTTGTGGGTTTGTTGCTGGCTGAGCAGCTTGCGCAATAAAGGCCACAAGGTTGACCAAGCCACCAAGGGTTGATGGGGCTGCGGTTGGTTGGCGTAACGGCGTTTGCCTGCTTCCAAATCCAGTGCTTGGTGCTGGATGCTGGCTACCCAGTCGGGGACATCCGGCTGACCGGGTTGTTTGGGTGCGGGTAACAGGCTGCTGGCTTCCTGCCCTTGCACAACATAAAACACTTCGGCGGGCAGTGCCGAGGGTGCTAAACCATTATCACGCTCAAGCAATGGCTTGCGCCGTTCCGGTGTGGGGGACACTTCTTGACCATCACCGCCAAGGTTCAACGGACGTTGCGCTGGCACACGCTGGTAGCCAAAGCAATCCAGAATGCTATCCAATTCCCCGCTATCCTGCTGCTCCAGAAACAACAACAGGTCGGCGCGGCTTACCCGTGAACTCACGCGGCATCCTCGCCTGCATCACTCACGTCGGTATCCATGCGCTGCTTCATGCCGGGGTGTTTTTTCAGGGCAAAATCCTGAATCTGTTCCAGCTTTTTCAGTTGCTTTGCCTCATCCAGCTTCAGCCGTGCCAACACCCGCAATATATCCAGAAACTCTGCCTGACCGGGCGGTTTGAATCCAAGGGTTGCGGCTTCAAGCCTGTCTTGATGCAATTGTTTGGCAGCGGTTTCCATCACTTTGCGGCTGAACAAAGGCTGATTTTTTGCGTCACTGAAATGTTCGCCGCCACGTTTCACCAGATGTTCCACCAAGGCGGATTCTTTCTCTGGTAACTCAAGGTTCAGCACCAGACAACGGCGCACAAACGCGGCGGGCAATTGGCGGTCTTCATTGGTAGTGATAACGACCAGCGGGCGGATAGCCTTGTCATCATCAGGACGATAGCCAATGCTTTCATTCACCCAAGGAATGCGAAAACGCGCATTATCCAGCGTTTCCAGCAAACTATTGGGCAAATCGGCATCCGCCTTGTCGATTTCATCAATCAGCAAGACAACACCTTTGGGCAGGGTTTTCTCTTCCTCACTGGCGGGATTGGGGTGGTACAACCTGAAATCACTGGCGGTGTAATAATCCTGTGCCGTTTGCCAGTCATACGCCCACCACAACGCGCCCGGACTCAGGAACTTGCGCGGGTCAAGCTCGGTTTTCAGCGTGTCCGGGGTAAACCTGCTGCCAATCGCACTCAGTAATTGCGCCTGCCCCAAACGGCTGACCGCATCAAAGCGATACCACAAATCCTGAATTTCCGTGTGCGCACTGACCACTTCCGAGACCAGTTGCCAGCCCAACGCGACGGCGGCGGCACGCGCCAATTGGCTTTTGCCTGTGCCGGGGTCGCCACGCACCAGTAACGGGCGTTCCGACAGCCATGCCGCCGTCAGCGCATTGGTGGTGCGCTCATCGAAGACGTGGACGCTGGGCTTCCATGTGCCGTAGGCGGGCAAGGTGTACTTTTTGTGCGGGGTGATGGGGAGGGTCATCAGGTCTATCCTTTTTCACCGTGGATACGGCGGTAAAACTTGTTGATGGCTGCCTGCAAATCGGCTTCCTTGATAAAAAACAGGTTGCTGTCGCAGCCGTCTTCACCGTACTGGATAACGGTCATCTGGTTAAGTTTACTGAGAAAATGCCGATAAACGTCAGCCACGTAGGCAGTCATTTCAGCCTGATCATAGGCACTGGCTTTGAACGGTATGTAGTAATGTTCCGGCTGGGAATCATCACGACGTGCTGCCAGTTCCGAGTTCAATCGCTCCCAGTCTTCCGGTTTTGGGTCATAATGCCGATTATCCAACTTGCGACTGGGGAAAACCTTGTTCCAGACTTCAATGAAAATGAGTTTAGCACTTTCCTTTTCGTCCCATTTCAAACTACCCGTAGGTGGTGCAATCAAATGAC
Source organism: Candidatus Thiothrix namsaraevi (assembly GCA_040415395.1). GTDB lineage: Bacteria > Pseudomonadota > Gammaproteobacteria > Thiotrichales > Thiotrichaceae > Thiothrix > Thiothrix namsaraevi. The sequence continues at coordinate 480 of JBEUIR010000297.1, read as the reverse complement.
GGCTTTTCTGTTCCGGGCCAGTTTGATGCTCAAATTGTGATGGGCGATTGAAACGCCGTGCCATAACAATTTCCACACCTGTCAGGGATTTCACGGCGAGGGTGAAGAACAGCGAATCATGCTGGATACAATGCGGCAAAACAGCATCCAACTGTTTTTCATCAAAACTGCCCAGCACCAACCAACCCAGAACTTGTTGCGCAGTTGCCTTGACCTCATCAACAGAATCGGTTTCCTTGTAACGCATACCGCCCGGTACAACACAATCAGCGGCAGCAGTGGCAAGCGCATCTATTGCTTTGCTTATCTTCCGTTCAACCAGTGCCTTGGCAAGCGTCTTAGGTTCACTGCACTCATCCTCCATCTCCAATGCTTCGGACAATTGTTCACGCAAACGCTGGGTATCCTGATCACGTTTTTTCAGTTCCCGCGTAATTTTTTTGGTCAGGTACGTTTTGAATTCATCGCCGGTTTGGACTG
>JBEUIR010000296.1:0-3344 GCA_040415395.1 Candidatus Thiothrix namsaraevi | reverse complement strand
GATAGCGGTATCATCGGCGACACTGCCTTGCAGCAAGAAGCCGGTTTTTAACACCGTTTCATCGGCGTGGTGCGAACTGATGGTAATACTGGGCGCATCCTTATCGGCGAGCACTTGGTAGCTGCGGGTGACAGAGGTGGTATTGCCGGTTGCATCAACGGCTATGGCGGTGACGTTGAGGGTTTGCCCGGTTTGCAGGGCAGTGCTGCTTACTGCGAGTTTCCAGTTGCCGGTGATTTTATCCAACGTCGCGGTATGCGTGGCAGTGAGGCTGCCACTCACGAGGGTAATGTCAACTTTGTCCAGCGCTTTGTCATCGCTGGCTTTACCACTGAGTTCAAAGCCGATAGTGCCAACACTGGCTTTGCTGGGGGAGAGGATTTCCAGTGCAGGTGGTTTGAGATCCAACTCACCTTTGTCAGTGCGCCCGATAGCAAAAGTGACCGCACCGGTTGTGGTGATAATGCGGCTGTACGGGTATTGTTTGTTGCCAAAGGGATTATATGCCTTGAACACATGGCGCGTGCCTTTGCGTAGGGTTTCCAGATCGAAAATGGCTTGCCCGTTAGTATCTGTTGTGCCGTTTTTGAGCCAAGTGAGTTTGCCATCGCTGGAAATTTCATAAGCATCAATGCGCTGATTCGGCATGATGGCGTTGCCATTATCGCGGTCAACGAGAGTGACGGGGATTGTACCCACTGGAAAATCAACGCTATAGGTTTGCGCTGGAAACGGTGCAGTCATGATCCTGCCAGTGTTGTAGGGCGTGACGCTCAGTACAAAATTCAAGCCTGCTTGGGACAGCAATTCGGAATCAATGATAGCAATACCCTTGGCATCAGTCTTGGCAGAGCTGCGCCACACGTAAGGCCAGGTGCTGGTGTTTCCGGCTTGAATTTCGTGCAGGGTAATGTCTTTATCGGCTAAAGGGTCAGCAGTAATGGCATTGTAGAGTGTTACCGCCATGAGGCGTGTACCGACCATGAAGGTATGCGCACCCGCTTTTTCGAGCGTTTGGCTGCTCTTGTAGCGCTTGGTCACGGGGTGCATGGCTTGCAGGAAAAATTTGCGCCCTTTATCCAGCCTCGGCAGGTCGATTTTTAGATTACCTTGTGCATCTGTTATTGCTTTGTTGAACCAAGTCGTCGTGCCATCCGCCATGTTTTCACGGATATGCACCTCCAGATTTGGTAGCAATACGCCATCGGCTTGTGTACCGTCTTTGACGCTAATTTGCATACTACCGACGCCGAATTCAAACGCGGCGGTGCTGGTAATGTCTTGACTCCACGCGCCGAAGTTGTTGAAGGCGGTGGCTTGCAGGCGAATCCTGCCGCCATTGCTTAATTCGGGTAAGTCAAAGCCGGTACGCCCGTTAGCATCGGTGGTTTGGCGGGTAATCCATTCCGGTTTGCCGCCTGCGACTACCCGATAGGCGGTGATTTGGATATTGGCTAACGGATTGCCGGTACTAAGGTCTTTGAGCGTGACGGGCAAAGGTTGGCTACCTACGGTAAACGTATATTCACCCGCTTGTTGCAAAGGTTGACTGGTTTTCCAGCTTTGGTTAAACGGGCTTTTCGCTTTGAGAACGTAAGTGCGTTTATCATTCTGCGCAAACAGGCTTAGGCGTAATAGACCGGTGGCATCGGTGGTGGCTTCGCTGCGCCACACTTCTTTGCCATCTGCCATTTTTTCGGCGATTGTCACTTTTTGGTTGGCTAAGGGTTTGGTAGGTGTTTGGGTGCTGTCCATTACTTTCACCCGTGTTTCCCCCACCTTGAATTCCAGATTGCCGGGTTGACTGACAACAGGGCTGGCAGCACGGTAGGCGCTGTAGAGGGAGGCAAATAATTGTGCTTTGTCACCCTCCAGCAGTTCGGGAAGGTCGAAACGCACTTGACCGTTGGCATCTGTGCTGGTTTCGGTACGCCAAACATTTTTACCGTCGGCTTTGATGAGGTAAGCGGTGACTTTTACTGCCGGAAGTACTGCGCCAGAAACCGCGTCTTTCAGCGTGGCTTGCAGCAAAGGCGTGCCAACTTGGAAGGTCTGTTGCTGCCCTGCTTGCAACGGTTGGCTGAATTTGTAAGCGTTGTTGAAGGTGCTTTTGGCTTCGAGACGGAACTGGCGGTTGGGCGGTAGATTCAGGCGTAATTGCCCTTTCGCATCCGTGGTAACACTGGCAAACCATGCTGTTTTACCGTCGCTTAACAATTCTCGGACTTGTACGCCGTAATTAGCTAATGGCGGTAATCCGGCTTGAATACCATCAACCAGGGTGGCAACTGTGTCGCCCAAGGTGAACTTTGCTGAGCCGGGTTGTGTGTGGGTTTGCGTGGCAGTAAAGCCGTTGAATACCTTGGCATTCAAGGTGACGGGGATACCTTGGCTGAGTGCTTCGAGTTCAAATATGACCAGCCCGCTGCTGTTCGTTTTCAGGTTGTCTAACCAGATGGCTTTGCCGTTTTCCTGTTTGTAAGCCGTGACGCTGATGTCAGGCAGCGGCTGTTGAGTCAATGCATCCAATAAGGTGACGTTTAGCAGGGGGAAGCCGACGCGGAATGTCATCGCGCCAGCGGTGTCGATCACGGCACTTTGTCGATTTTTATTGGCACGGGAGCTTTTGGCTTGTAAGACATAGCGTTTGCCAGCGCCCAAACCATCCAACGTGAAAGCGACTTGCCCATTGGTATCGGTTTTGGCTTTAGTGCGCCACATATTGCTGCCGTCGGCTAAGACTTCGCGGACGTGGATTTCATGATTGGCTAAGGGCGCATCAGCGTTGGTGCCATCCACGACTTGCACGGTTAGGTTCGCGGTAACTGCGGCATGGGCAGCAGGCAGTAAACACGTCAGCAGCATCAGGATAAGTAGCAATCCCTTGTGCAGGTAATAGCGCTTAGTCATGGTTTACCCTCGTTGTTAGTATGCGGGCATGGATGCAGGGGCAACGGCTGCCTTGGCATCCTCGGCTTGGCGCAGTGCGGTATTCAAGCGCTCGATTTCTTGTTGCTGTTTCGCTAGCTGCTCTTCTAAGTCGGTGAGCGTGCTGGTGGTGGTGGCGACTTGCTGAGCACTCTTGTCTTGGGTTAGCGCATCCAGTTGCTGGGTTTTGTCGGCAAGCTGTTGCTGGTTTTGTTGCAGACGTTGTTCTGTGTCATTCAATTTGGCTTGCAAAGCTTCTAATGCCAGTTGTTGTTGCTGGAGTTGTGCAGGTAATGGGTCTACGGCGGCGTTTTCCGCGACAGGTGGAACAGGCGGGCACTCGTTCTCGCTAGTGCTGGGGGCGTTACAGCCCGTTAAGCTCAGGCATAGACCCAGTGCTATCCATAGCTGATGTT
>JBEUIR010000295.1:1543-3352 GCA_040415395.1 Candidatus Thiothrix namsaraevi | reverse complement strand
AAAGCAATCGCCATTGCACCTACAATACCCCTAAATTGGCAATGATTTCCTGTTTCTTCTATATTTAACCAATCGGTTAATTACAAGGAGCCGCCATTGCCACCCGACACCCTCAGCCTCACCTTCGCCGCACTCGCCGACCCCACGCGCCGCGCCATCCTCGCCCGTCTGAGCAGCGGGGAGGCATCCGCCACAGAACTGGCGGAACCCTTCCACATCAGCGCTCCCGCCATCACCAAACACCTGAAAGTGCTGGAACGCGCCGGGCTGATTTCGCGCAGCCGTCAGGCGCAATTCCGCCCCTGCAAGCTGGAGCCGCAAGCCTTGCAGCAAGCCAGCGCTTTTCTGGAACAATACCGCCGTTTCTGGGAACAAAGCTTTGACCGGCTGGAAGATTATTTGCAGGAACTGCAAACCAAAGGATCAGCACTATGACAACGACCACCACCGATCAGGAAATCACCATCACCCGCCTGTTCAACGCGCCACGCGAACTGGTGTGGAAAGTCTGGACAGACCCGTATCACCTGCAACGCTGGTGGGGGCCGCACGGCTTCGTCAACACCGATTGCGCCATCCAGTTGCAGGTCGGTGGCGTGATGCGTCTGAACATGCACGCGCCGGATGGCAAGGTTTACCCCTGCCAAGGCACGTTTCGCGAAATTATCGCCCCCGAACGGCTGGTGTACGACGGCGACCCGACTGCGGAACACGCTTGTGGAGCCGGTTTGCCGCCTAACGCCACCGTCACGATTACGTTTGCCGAACGGGGCGACCAGACTCTGCTCACCTTACACACCCGTTTCGCCACCGCCGAACGTTTGCAGGCAGCGGCAGAAGCAGGCTTTATCATCGGCTGGGAAACCACGCTGGAAGCCCTCGCCGATTACTTCATTTCCCAAAACCACCAAGGAGACACCCCATGAGTTACATCGACGGATTTGTATTACCCGTTCCTGAAGACAAGCTGGAAGCCTACCTCGTGATGGCGCAAGCCGCAGGCGAAGTCTGGATGGAACACGGTGCACTCGCCTACAAGGAATGCGTGGGCGAAGACCTGCACTCCGAATTTACCAATGGCTCTTTCCCGCGCATCGCCGGGGCGCATGAAGGTGAAACCGTTATTTTCGCCTTCATCATCTTCCAATCCCGCGAACACCGCGATGAAGTAAATGCCAAAGTCCACCAAGATCCACGGATGCAATGCGGCGATATGAAAGATTTGCCGTTCGACTGCAACCGCATGAATTACGGTGGTTTCACCACGCTGGTGGATTTGTAGGGAAAGCAAAACCCTCCTGACACAATGCTGTCAGGAGGTGGCAGTTATACTACAAAAACCAATCAACGATGACCCACCAAAGGAGTAATACCATGAAAGCAAACCCAGTCGGCTGGTTTGAAATCTACGTGCAGGATATGCCCCGCGCCGCCGCCTTCTACGAAGCCGTGTTTGAGGGTGCATTAGAACCCATGCGCAAACCGGAGACGCCCGATATGGACATGATGCTGTTTCCCATGACCGAGGAATACGGTGCAACTGGCGCACTGGTGAAAATGCCCGACTGCCCATCGGGTGGTATGGGTACGCTGGTGTATTTCAGTTGCGAAGATTGCGCGGTGGAAGCCGCCCGTGCCGCCGCCAACGGTGGCAGTATTTTCAAGGAAAAAATGTCGATCGACGAACACGGTTTCATCGCGTTGGTGTTTGATACCGAAGGCAATATGATCGGCTTGCACTCAATGGCGTAAGGCTACCCCATGCGCCGTGCCGACCGTTTATTCCAGCTTGTGCAAATCCTGCGTAAC
>JBEUIR010000295.1:0-1443 GCA_040415395.1 Candidatus Thiothrix namsaraevi | reverse complement strand
GATACCGAAGGCAATATGATCGGCTTGCACTCAATGGCGTAAGGCTACCCCATGCGCCGTGCCGACCGTTTATTCCAGCTTGTGCAAATCCTGCGTAACAAGCGGTTAGTCACGGCGCGTGAACTTGCCGAACGTTTGGAAGTTTCCGAGCGCACCATTTATCGAGACATTCAGGACTTGAGCCTGTCTGGCGTACCGGTGGAAGGTGAAGCGGGTGTTGGCTACCACTTGCGTTATTCGCTGGATATTCCGCCGCTGATGTTTACCGCCGCTGAAATCGAAGCCCTTGTAGTCGGGGCGCGAATGCTGAAGGCGTGGGGCGGTAGCGAATTGGGTAGCAGTGCGCAATCTGTCCTCGACAAAATCCACGCCGTGATTCCTGCCGAATTGCACCGCCATCTGGAGGAAAGCCGCCTGTTCGCCATGCGCTTCGGGGTGCGCGAAGACCTTGAAACCACTCTCGACACCTGCCGCCATGCGATTGCGCAACGCCGTTACCTACGGCTGGATTACCAACGCGCTGACCACGAATCCAGCCAGCGTGAAGTCAAACCGCTGGGGCTGTTTTTCTGGGGCAATGTGTGGACACTGACCGCCTGGTGTGAGTTGCGTAACGATTTCCGTACCTTCCGCCTTGACCGCATCGGCGGGCTGGACACGCTGGAACGTAGCTTTGAGGAATTGCCGGGGCAAACCTTGGGCGATTTCGTCAGGCTAATGCGGCAGTCAGAGTGCTATTAACCTAAATCGTCCACGAACCATGTGCCAGACCGACCAATGTCCACTGGTTGCCGCCGCCTGCATTTTTCAGAATCACCATCAAACTCGTCCAGTCCATGCCGTTGTAGGCCGGGTTTGTGTCGGGTTGGTGGTATTCGACGATGCGGTATTGCGCCACCGGGTAGCTTGCCAGCAGGTTGTTGATCAAATTGCCTTGCGAGAGGAAATCACTGTTGGTGTTGATCAATGTGACCGTGGCACTGCTGTGGTAGGGGAAATCCCACACGTAGCGCCCGAAATAATCGCGGATGTGCAGCACGATGGGGTCGCCAGAACCATCCTGAGTTCCCCAGTTGCGGGTCGGCGGATTTTGCAGGATGAAATCACTTTCAAACGCCGTCGCCGTCAGGATCTGGTCGCTGGCTTCCGTCCGGTAATACGGCATGAAACGCACGCCAGCCGGATCAAACAGGTCAGTGAAAGGTTGTAATCCGCCCGTGCCATTTTGCAAGCCATTGATCGCTTGCACCACAGTATTCGCGGCTTGCAAAGCTGTGCCATTGATGACTTGCGGGGAATTAGGCGTTGTCAAACCCGTGCCGGAACAAGCGATGAGGAAGCTGGTGAGCAGCAAAGCCAAGAGTATGCGTAACATGCCGATGTCTCCTGTGATGCATGGGGCGGAAATCCCACCCCTTGCATTCAACTATAGCGTAAATAATC
>JBEUIR010000294.1:0-3353 GCA_040415395.1 Candidatus Thiothrix namsaraevi | reverse complement strand
GGGAGGCTTTACACATCGGTTTGCGTTTTGCTTTGCTCTCCGTGTTGAAGCCAGTTTACGTAGAGGCCAAAATCCAGTCATAAAGATGCGGTAAAACTTCGGTAAAGTTGCTATAAAAGTAGGGGACAGCCACCAATGGAAGCCACATGCCCAACGCACTACAATTCGACCCCAGCAACCAGTCTCTGCACAGTGCCAGTGGCTCGCTCCAACTGCCGCCCAAAGCATTTGCCATCCTCGACTACCTGCGCCAACACCCGCAGCAACTCGTGACCAAAGAAGAATTACTCAGCGCCGTCTGGCCCGGCTTATTCGTCACCGATGCCGTACTAAAAGTCACCATTGGTGAACTCCGCAAGCTGCTGGTCGATGACCCCAAACAACCGCGTTATATCGAAACCATCCACCGCCGAGGCTACCGTTTCATTGGCGAATTACCGTTACTGGATAGTATGCCCACTCCCCTGCCTCAAATAGTTGCAAGTACCCCACTATCCGGGCGCGAAACCGCCTTAAACCACCTGCAACAAACCTGGGCAAATGCACAACACCGGCAACGCCAAATCACCTTCGTACAAGCTGAAGCCGGGTTTGGCAAAACCACCCTACTCAACCACTGGCACTCCCAACTCCCCACCACAGCCTTGCATCTCTCGGTACAATGCCTCGACCAATACGGGAAAAGCGAACCCTATCAACCGTTTTTCGATGCGTTAGCCCAGTTGATCAACAGCCCCCAGCAAGCCGCCATCATCGCCTTGCTCCGCCAATATGCCCCCACTTGGCTGGTACAGATTCCCGCCCTGCAACACCCCGAATTCACCACCCTGCAAGCCGAAGTATTCGGGGCAACACAAGGGCGGGTATTGCGTGAATTTGCCGAGTTTGTCGAAACCCTTAGTCAACAGACCCCGGTGCTGTTACTGATCGACGATTTGCATTGGTGTGATGCGGCTTCGGTAGAATTGCTGGCAGTTCTCGCGTATCGCAGCACCCCAGCGCGGCTCATGGTCGTTGGCAGTTACCGCCCTTCCAACGTTGTGCAACACCTGCCACGCCTGCAAGCCATCGTCAGCGAACTCACCCTCAACCGCAAATGCCACACCCTTTCGCTGGAAACCCTCGACCGTCAGGCGCTGCAAACCTACCTGTTCACTCACTTACCCAGCACCTTGCACCAGGACTGGCTAGTCACCCTGTTCGCCCAATATACCGAAGGTCATCCACTGTTTCTGCACGCGGCGTTAGAACATCTCAAACCTCACCTCGATGATCCCGCTAAAATTCAGCCGTCGTGGTTAGAAACCTGCATTTCCGGCGGATTAAAACAACTGCTGGCACTCAAAACCACCGCACTCGGCAAGCAAGAATTCGACCTCTTGCAAGCCGCCAGCATTGCGCCCGACCATACCAGCGCCGAAAGTATCGCCGCGATTCTGGAACACGATGTCCTCAGCATCGAAGACACCTGCACCCACTTGTTGCAACAAGCGTTCTGGCTCGTGCCACACGCCGAACAACACTGGCCAGATGGGACAATTTGCGACAGTTACCGCTTCCACCACCAACTGTACCGGGAGTTTTTATATAACAGCCTCGCCGCTGCCCGCCGTCGCCATTACCACTTGCGGCTGGCTAAACGCTTACAGCTTGCCTATCAATCGCAACTCACCCCGATTGCCAGTCAATTGGCTTACCACTTTGAAGCGGGCGGCGATACCCAACAAGCGATCCATTTCTGGCAACAAGCCAGCCATCTTGCCAGCCAGCGGTTTGCTTATAACGAAGCCATCCAGCATCTGGAACATGCCATCACGCTCTTGTCCAAGCAAACGGTGGATAGCGCAACCCGGTTAACGCTATCAGCACACCACTGCACCTTGCTGCTTGCCAGCGGACGCTTGGGGGACGCTATCCACGCCTACCAACAACTGATTGCCGATAGCCAGCAAGCCAATGCAACAGCCACACACGTCCATGCCCTACTGGGGTTGGCAGGCGCACTGTTCTGGATTGACCGGCGGCAATGCCTACAAACCGGGCAACAGGCAGTCCGCATCAGCCAAACCTGCACCGACCCGACGTTGGCAATTCACGCCCGTGGCAAACAAGCGCACTGGGAAGCCATTATCGACGGTTATCGCCCCGAACACGCCGAGGCTTACGAACAGGCGTTACAAATGGCGCAACACAGCCCTGACCCGCACCTGAAATGCACGCATCACCTGCTGTACATTTACTACCTAACGATTCGTGCCGACTATACGCGGGCGAGTGCCATGGCGCTGACCACCCAAGCACTTGCCAAAGCCGCTGGGGATGCCAACAACTATTTAGCCAGCGTGTTTTTTCACGCTTGGGCATTGTTTTACCGAGGGGAATGGGGCGCAATGCTGGACACGATTCACCAAGCCGTGCAACTGGCGGATAAAAACGACTACCCCTTTTGGAAAGTGCATTTCTACCTGCAACAAGCATGGTTGTATGCCCAGATGGGTGATTACGCGACGGCTGCCACCATTTGCCAGCCGATATACGCCCAAACCTGCCAGTTACCGGGCAAAAACAGCGCCTATTTCTTCAGCCTAACCATTTTGTTACAAGCCTCCAACGGGTTGAGGCAATGGCAAACGGCACAACAACAAGTCGAGGAAATTGACACCAGTCTGGCACAAGACCCGCACGCGATTGACTGGGTATTGCGGCTTCCCTTGCAACAAGCCCTAACGGAATACTGGTTGCAACGTCAAGCATGGCAAGCCGCACAAACGAGCGCTGAACACCTGTACACACTGGCGCAACAGTCGGGGGAACACACCTATCTGACGCTGGCTGACAGTTTTTTCCTGCGTATCCAGCAAGGTTCCCCACACCCCGTTACTGTCACGATTCCCTTCACTGAGCAGGCTCGCCCGGAAACACCCGTTGCCACTTGGCAATTACTCGCGCTGCAACACCAATACCCTGCAGCGGCGACCCACCTGCGCGGATTGCTGGCAAGCTTACACGCTTACCCCCAACAGCAAACCACGTTGGCACAACACCCAAGCGTGAGCCGTATTCTCACGCTTGCCCCCAGCGAAACCGTGTCTGTGACTGGATAAACAGGTAATACACTGCCAACACCATGCTGTACACAATGACGCCCAAGTAAACCATCAAACTCAATTGATGTTCAGGTGCAACGTTACGGGTGTGTTCCCAAAACGGCACTATCAAAATCACATCATAGGCTAAAAATCCCAGCAATTGCCCACGCATATTGCCCCATACCGCAAACACAAATCCGTACAGAAAATACATGGCAGCACCTAGAAAAATACAACCGAATACCAATGACGTTTGGGGCAATA
>JBEUIR010000293.1:0-3357 GCA_040415395.1 Candidatus Thiothrix namsaraevi | reverse complement strand
CGTGCCAAATTCTCCGGCACTGCCGCGAGCAATTGTCGCGTGTAAGCGTGTTGCGGCTGGCGTAATACTTGTGCCGTACTACCAACTTCCACCAAACGCCCTTGTTGCATCACGCCGACTTGTTGCGCCATTTGTGCGACCACGCCGAAATCGTGGGTGATAAACAGCGTGCTCATGCCGGTATCGTCTTGCAGTTGGCGCAGCAGGCGCAAAATTTCAGCCTGTACGGTCACATCCAGTGCAGTGGTTGGTTCGTCGGCAATCAGCAATTCCGGTTCACACGCCAGCGCCATTGCAATCATCACCCGTTGGCGTTGCCCGCCGGATAATTGGTGCGGAAAGTCGCGGAAACGTTCGCGTGCTTTGGGGATTTGCACCTGTTCCAGCGCTAACATTGCGCGTTCTATCGCATCCGCGTCGCTCATCGACGGGTGGTGCAATTGCAAGGCTTCGGTAATCTGTTCGCCCACCGAAAATACCGGGTTAAGCGAGGTCATCGGCTCTTGGAAAATCATCGCGATTTGCGAACCGCGAATGTGCTGCAATGCCGTTTCGGGCAGGGTAAGAATATCCTGCCCATTAAACAGGATTTCGCCGCCGGGGTGCGAGGCAATATCCTGCGGCAATAAGCGCATCACCGACAACGCCGTAATCGACTTGCCGCTGCCCGATTCACCGACCAAACAAAACGTTTCGCCCTTGGGGATGCTAAAACTCACATCATCGACCGCTTTCACGGTGCGCCCGTCACTCTTCAAATAAGTACGCAGGTTGCGAATCTCCAGTAGGGGCGGTTCACGAACCGCCCTTACCCCCGCCAGATCCTCATTCATACCCACAGTCATGCCCCTACCCCCGCCTGGCGCGATAATTTCGGATCAATCGCATCGCGGAAAGCTTCCCCAATCAGGTTGTACGCAAACACCGTGAAGAAAATCGCGCCACCGGGGAATGCCGCCATCCACCAATTAAAGGTCGACGATTTCACTGCCTGATCCAACATTTGCCCCCAAGACGGCTCGCCAACCAACCCTAACCCCAAGAAACTCAAGGTCGCTTCCGCCAAAATCGCCGACGCCACCCCAAAACTCACTGCCACCAACAAGGGCGCTACCCCATTCGGCAACATGTGGCGGAACAAAATCGAGGTCAAGGGCAAACCACTGGCAACCGCCGCTTGCACATACTCTTGCTGACGCAATTTGAGGAATTCGGCACGCACATAACGCGCATACCCCGACCAACTGGTCAGACCGATAATAATCATCATCATGTACAAACTGCGCCCAAAAAACGCCACAAACGTCAGCAGCAAAAACAACGTGGGAATCGCCTCAAAAATTTCCACCAAACGCATTCCCAGCATATCCACCACGCCAGAAAAATAACCCATCAGCCCACCCAGAATCACCCCGATTACCAGCGCAATGCCGGTCGCAATCAGCCCAATGCTCAAGGCAATACGCGACGCATGAATCATACGACTGAACACATCCGCACCATTTTCCTCCGTTCCCATCAAATGAAAGCGCTCGGTGGAAGCTAACGGCGCTTCCAAACCGTGTTCGGGGTAATCGCGCAAATAATCGGTGGGCGCATAAGGCACGGGCGGCATAATCCGCCAATCGACCTCGGTGTACGCGGGGGTGCGGAATTCGTCGTAAATTTTCACCGCTGGCGGTTTTATCAGCCAATTGGCTAACAATGCTGCCAGCAAAGTTCCGGCAATGAACAGCACTACCCGCTTGCCGCCGCTCAAGCGCAACCAAGCTAACAGCAGTGCCAGCGCAAACATCGCCAGCACCAAGGCATCTTCCGCCGTCAAATACGCCAATACCGGCGCGGACACTACCCCGTCTTTGCTCATTAGCAAGGGCATGGAATTTGCCAAAAACGGCGCAAACACCCCCATGAAAATCAACACCCCCACCCACGCAAAGCCGAGTTTCACCCCAACACCCTGCCAAGTTTTGAGCCAAATACGCCGGGAAAACGATTCGCGGCTGACCGCCTGTGCGCTTATTTCAGTCATACGACACCCTCGGATCCACCAACGTGTAACAAAAATCGGCAATCAAATAGCCAATCAGGGTCAAAAAACCGCTGATCCAGGTAATCGACAACACCAATTCGCGGTCACGCCCTTTCACCGCCTCGACGGCCAATTGCCCCATGCCATTGATACTGAAAATGTTTTCCACGATCAGCGACCCCGCCAATAAACTCGGCAATAACCCAGCGGAGACGGTAATCAACGGCAGCAGGCTATTGCGGAAGACGTGTTTCCACAACACCTCCTCTTCAGCCAGCCCTTTGGCACGGGCAGTACGGGCATAATCGGCTTGCAGATTTTCCAATACCGAAGTGCGCGTGAGTTTTGCCAAACCCGCAAATCCGGCGTAAGACAAGCAAATGACCGGCAATACCAAATGCCAGAGGCGATCCAATAAGTAACCGGGGACAAATTCACCCCCTAGCATATGTGGCAGAAACGGCATGTCTTGCGCGGCACGACTGGAAATTCCTGCCGTCGGAAACCACTGAAAATATTGGGTATTGGCAAAAAACCCCAGCAATAATACCCCCGCTAACATGGTCGGAATCGACCACAACGCCAGCATCGACACGCCAGAAGCAATATCAAAGCGCCCGCCCCTATCCGTCGCCGCTTTCACCCCAACCACAATCGCAATCACGTAAATCAACGGCAAACTCACCAAATTGAGCAGCAAGGTAATGGGAATGCGTTCCGCCAGAATCTCGCTGACCGGTCGCCCATACATAAAGCTATTGCCCAGATCCATGCCTTTAGTGAAGGAAAAGCCGGTGAATGCACCTTCCGCATCTTGGGTAAAACCAATGGGGGAAACATTGTTGAGCCAGCGTAAATACTGGAGTGGCGCGGGTTGATCAAGGCCATAACGTTGATTGTAATAAGCAGTCAGCGCGGCTTTTTCCTGCGGGTTCATATCCGCACCGCCGACCAGCGATTGCGCGGTAATGCCACCGGGGGACAGTGCCATGACAGTAAACACGACAATGGTGATCCCCAGCAGCGTGGGGATCATCAAGAGTAAACGGCGCAGGAGGTATGTTAGCAAGTTCTTTTATCCTGACTGGTGGTGGAAGAGCTGAGAGTACACAACCCTTCCACCATCGTCTAGTCAAGGAGGAGGTATATAGGCTGGGCAAACCCCATTGACCAAGGGACGTTGGGTTGCCCAATATACTGTGCTGGTCGAGGCAGGAAGCGTAGGCGCACCACTCAAACAGTTACTAGATACCTGCAAATATGTTAGCAGCGATAATCTTGGTAACATACCTCCTGCGCCGTTTACTCTTGATGATCCCCACGCT
>JBEUIR010000292.1:0-3361 GCA_040415395.1 Candidatus Thiothrix namsaraevi | reverse complement strand
GAAGTCGGGTCAAGCCCAATCCAACCCGCCCCCGGCAAATACACTTCTGTCCAAGCGTGCAAATCAGTGAAATCTACCTCTGTCCCGCTAGGGCCATCCAACGCCTTTTGGTCAGCCGTCAATTGCACCAAATAGCCTGACACGAACCGCGCTGCCAGCCCCAAATGCCGCAAAATTTGCACCAGCAACCACGCCGAATCGCGGCACGAACCGGTTTTCTTGGTCAGGGTTTCCTCACACGATTGCACCCCCGGTTCGAGGCGGATGTTGTAACCAATGTCCTGCTGCAAGCGGCTGTTAATCGCCACCAAAAACAGCACGGTATTCGGCTGCTTATGGTCAACACCCTTTAGCCATTCCTTCAATAATTCGCCGTCTTCGGCAATTTCCAAGTACGGAATCAGCTCTTTCTGTAACGCTTTGTCGTACTTGAACGGGTACTTCATGGCGTAATCTTCCACGAAGAAATCGAACGGGTCGATCGTCACCATATCGGCGATGACATCGACTTCCACGCTGAATTCCATCGTTTTTTCCGGGAATACCAAGCGTGCCAGCCAGTTACCAAACGGGTCTTGCTGCCAGTTGATGTAATGCTTTTCCGGCTTGATCTTCAAGGAATACGCCAGAATCGGGGTGCGCGAATGCACCGCCGGACGTAAACGCACCACATGCGGTGATAGGCTTACCGGGCGGTCAAATTTGTAGCCAGTAAAATGATTTAAAGCGACATGAATACTCATTTAAAACCCTGCGATTGCTGTTGCCCGTTACTGTCGGGATAAAACCATGTTTTGGCAATCTCGGTATGCAACATACCCAGTTCGCTCTGCAAGTAATCCATTAAAGTGTGTACCTTTTCTGCCGGAATCGCGCCGACATCCTCACGTTTGGTGTGTTCTAACACCCGATGTGCCATTGTCATTGCCATTTCGGGGTCGGGCAGGTAGCGCATCCGGCGACTCATCGCGGCAAGCGAGTAGCTGACCGAACCGGGGAATACCGTGTCGTTCATCAAAAAGCGCATCACGCTTGCGCCTTCGACCCGCGAATGGATGTGCTGTAAATACATCTGCCGCCCACCTAGGGCTTGCAGCAAATTCGTCCACACAATGCCATCGTATTTACGCAAGGTATCACTACGGTCTTCCGACAACAGCAACGAAGTCATTTCCAGAATCCGGCTGGTCATGTCGGTGCGTTCCAGATGCTTGCCGATTTGCATGAAATCGAAGCTGTGGTCACGGCTCATATTGCTGTCCAACGCGCCTCGGATGCACTGGCAATGCTTCATCACTTCGCGCAAGAAAATCTGCCGTGCGTAACGGTCAGCAATGCGCGGCAAGCTAGTGGTCATCAGCAAGTGAATCTGGTTGGCTTGTTCCCAGATTTCTTCCGGTAACACATCCAGCGAGGTACGCACGTTTTCGCGCACATTCGCCAACGAGGTGGCCAGCGACGACGAATTGTTAGTATCCGCAATCAGGAATTGCATGATATTGGCTTCATTGCCTGATTGATAATGTTCGCTGAATACTTTTTCAGCATTGAACAAACGGATCAGGGTGAACCAATTGATTTCCATGCGCCCCGGCAAATCCATCAGCAATGCGGTATGCACATTGATCAGGCGGGCAGTTTTTTCGGCACGTTCTAAGTAACGCGCCATCCAGTAAACACGTTCAGCTACACGGGATAACATTAAACTTCCTCCCCTTCCTGCGCATCGCCCACAATCCAAGTGTCTTTGCTGCCGCCGCCTTGCGACGAATTCACAATCAACGAACCTTCTACCAACGCCACACGGGTTAAGCCGCCCGGTGTTACAAAAATGTCCTTGCCGCTGAGGATAAACGGGCGTAAATCCACATGGCGCGGCGCAATCTTGATGCGTTCTTGATTAGTTTCGCACGACGTTGGCGTGACCGAGAGGCTCAAGGTCGGCTGGGCAATGTAATTATTCGGGTCTTCCTGAATCAGCTTGCGGAATTCCTCGACTTTTTCCGGTGTGGAGTGTGGCCCCACTAACATGCCGTAACCACCGGATTCATTGGCAGGTTTCACCACCAATTCTGCCAAGTGTTCCAGCACGTAAGCACGGTCTTCGTCACGGCGACACACGTAAGTTGGTACATTCGGCAAGCTCGGTTCTTCATCAAGGTAATAGCGAATCATGTCCGGCACGTAAGCGTAGATCACTTTGTCATCTGCCACGCCACATCCTGGTGCATTGGCAATGGCGACCTTGCCCTCTTTCCATGCACGCATAATGCCGGGAACGCCCAACATTGAATCGGCGCGGAACACTTCCGGGTCGATGAAATCGTCATCAATGCGGCGGTAAATCACGTCAACGCGCTCCAAGCCCTTGATGGTTTTCATGTAGACGTAATTGTCGTTGCCCACCACCAAATCCGCGCCTTCCAGCAACACTAAACCCGCTTGTTGCGCCAAGAAAGCGTGTTCAAAGTAGGCGGAATTGTAGACACCAGGCGTCATTAGCGCGATGGTCGGATCATCCAAATCGGGGCGCAATGAGGCGAGCATTTCATACAATTGCGCGGGGTAATTACTCACTGGACGAATCGGCAAGGTGTTGAAAATTTCCGGCAACACGCGCTTAGTAATATTGCGGTTTTCGAGCATGTACGCCACGCCAGACGGCACACGCAAGTTATCTTCCAGCACATACAGCACGCCATCGCTGTGACGCACCAAATCCGAGCCGCAAATATTCGCCCAAACACCGTGCGGCGGGGTCATACCAATGCACGCTTTGCGGTAGCCTTTCGATTGCAGCACGATGTCAGCGGGCATTATGCCGTCTTTGAGGATTTGTCCGCCGTTGTAAATGTCCTGAATGAACATATTTAGGGCGCGGATGCGTTGCTTCAGCCCTATTTCGGTGCGATCCCATTCCGCCGCGTGGATAATGCGCGGAATAATGTCGAACGGCCAAGCGCGGTCAATATTGCCCGCATCGCTGTAAACCGTGAAGGTTATGCCCATTTCGCGGATAACCACCTCGGATTCCTGCACACATTGGCGAAAACGGTCGGGGGTGAGGTGACGCAGATACTCGACCAGCTTGTAGCTGGCTTCGCGCGGCTGATGCACCGCAGCAATCAATTCGTCATACAACGCACCGGGATCATACTGATTCCATTCTTTTTTCATAGACTTATTCCAGTCAGGAGTCGATGTTGTAAACAGGGGCTGTCAACAGCCTGCAAACCTTATTGTTGTAATACATCTAGCAAGATTCATGCCCAAGCGTGAAGGATGTTTTGCTCCAGATTTGCCCCTAGAGTGCTGCTTCTAATACTTTCCATACATTTTCCAGTATTTGTGGTTGAGCTTC
>JBEUIR010000291.1:0-3383 GCA_040415395.1 Candidatus Thiothrix namsaraevi | reverse complement strand
ACCCGGCAATAAGCGGGTCACTGCATCAATCAGCACCATGGCTCCCAGCTCACCGCCGCTCAGCACATAGTCACCAATTGAACATTCCATATCCACTTCACTGAGGAATTCGCGCACTGGTGCACCCGCTACCGGGTCGGGCAGGTTATCTTGGGTTAAGTCGGCAATACCTGTCATCAAAATTGAGCGGGCATCGCCATTGCCATCTTTATCCACATCTATTGGTTTAACGGGAAAACTGACGCCGTTGGCTTGGTCTTCTCCGTGTCCGCCGTAGCGCATCAGACCGATATTGAGGTTGCTAGGGGCTGCTGTCATAACGGTGGAGAAGGCTTCCTGCATGACCTGCATCCGGGTTTTACCGCCACTATCCGGCACAAGGTTTTTATTGACGCAGGAAGCATCCGGTTTGTCATACAAGCCGGTTTCCGGGTCAGCCTGACATTCCATACTTAACGAGGTATCCAACACAAACAGAATATTAGGGTTCGCACTGGTCGTTTGCGCATGATAAATCTCGGTATCATCCGCCATCAGTACCGAAGCAAACAGCAAAGGGGCAAC
This sequence comes from Candidatus Thiothrix namsaraevi, assembly GCA_040415395.1. GTDB lineage: Bacteria > Pseudomonadota > Gammaproteobacteria > Thiotrichales > Thiotrichaceae > Thiothrix > Thiothrix namsaraevi. The sequence goes on along the minus strand of JBEUIR010000291.1, from coordinate 2,819 downwards.
GAGTAGCAACCCTCGTAGGCAATGACGTATTTTTTTCATGGCATTATTTTTGTGATTAAGTTTAACGGGCAATCATTCACAGCTAACGCTATTTATTTCCAACAGGTTTGCGCATTATCCGCAGCGGCAGTCGTCGCATTAGTACCACCACGTTTTCTGCCACGCTCATCCAGCGTCAACGCCTGACAAGGTTTGTCGTGAACTTGTGGTTTACCTGTCGCTGGGGCGGCACTTGCCACATATCCAGCACAAGCCGTTGCACCCGCCACACCGGTACAAGCATTAGGAGTTCCCACAATACTCAACGCATATTGCCCCTCAGCACTGGTGGCGGCATACCCTAGTTGCGTCACATCTTTGGCGTAACTGCGATTGCGCAGAAAATAAGCTTCCTGACGTTGCGCAATTTCCTGCAAGGCGACTTGTGCATCGGCACGACGGCTTTTTTGTACTTGCGCGGTGTAACTGGGGTAAGCAATTGCAGCCAAAATCCCCAGAATCGCCACCGTGATCATGAGTTCTATCAGGGTAAAACCTTGGTACTTTTTTATTGTTGTCATGATTAATTCCTGCTTAGTTAATTTTGGGAACGGGCTTTAACACACCTTCGGAATGCCTGCTTTGCGCTCCTGTACCCGATAAAGATGCAGCGGCATCAGTGGTAAATACCCGGCAGGCAATACCGCCAGCATCCGGCGTCATTTCGGTCGTCATTGCAATGCCTTTTAAGGGCGGGCAACCGGACTCATCACCCATTGATGACTGCGCGGTGACTGCCACACCACTGGTATTGTCGGTGTAGCCATCATTCCAGGTACCAGCCACGGCTGCACTCATGTCATTCATTTTACGTACCCGATGTACGCCATTTTCGGCGGTTCCCTTTTGCACGGTCAGCATCACCTCATGCAAACTGCGGGACTTGTTGAGCATCGAATCAGCCCCCTGAAACGTCAGCATGGTCGTCATCTGATTACCGGCAATACGGCTATCAACCGTTGCCATGCGGGTTGCGGCAATGCCAATGACCGTTAACGTTAAGAGAATCACCATGCCCCACACGAGCACCGCACCTTGTTGTTGATTTTTACTGGTTTGCATATTGATTACCTTAACCCTCAACGACGTTGCGCAAATGAATGACCGTGGTATACACCGAACGTTGGAAGCGATCATTGCGGTTCAGCGTTACATCCAACACTTGATACGACTTAGCTTCTGCTGTGGGCAATACCGGCTCTAGCGACCTGACCAAAATACCTGTTTTGATACTTATCACCCGCTGCCATGCGGAGGCTGCGGATACCGCCGTTGCATTCAGGTACTGCTCGACATTGCCATCCGCATTCGCATCCACACCATACAAAAATTGAACATTTTCAACGCCATTTGCAATAGGTGTCGCACTGGTATTGCGCGAACCGAAACACATCAAAGTCGGATGCCCAGTACTTTCATTAACAAAAAACGTGTTGTAGATGAGTGCGGCTTCCATGCTAGGGGCTTTACCCACGCGACAATTCTCAGGCAGTACGCTATTAGCGCAATCGGTAAATAAGGTAGGATCACCCAAAAAACGTACACTGACGGCATCGCCTGTAGCGGTCACACCATCCGGCTTATAATTATCCTGCGCTGCTCGTGCGGCAAATGTCGTCAAATTCAAACTTGGATGCACCCCACTATTAGCACCGTCACAAGCAGCTTTAGGTGGCGTAGTGCCGCCGAGAGGGTACATATACTCACCAATTGGCAATTTTGTCGGGGTAGCATAACCCGCGTGTTCCAAATGCTTGGTTAGCGCATTCAAAGCAATCCGCGCCGTTTCATCCATCAGAGAGAGTTGGTCACGGGCATGGTAATTACGCTTGCTGCTCATGTAAACGGTGCTGACACCAGCGACTAACACCAAGCTGACCACCATAGCGATCATCAATTCGATTAAGGAAAGCCCGCGCTGTTTATTGCTGTATTTCATGCTTTCCCCTTATAAAAGCGCATTGAGGTTAATGGTGAAGGTTTCAATGCCGTCTGCAACATCCGCACCCGTCCCTGCGAAATCTGCCTGACGCGTAGCGTTACGCTCATCCCATTGCAAATTGACGGTCACGCCATTACGGCAATTACCCGTTGGACAAGTGACTTGCAGTTGCCCCCCAATTAAGACATTGCTGATCCCAGTGCTTGAACCATGCCCGCACAAAGTTTGATGAAGGTCGTAAGTTGCCAGTTGTGCATTGGTACAATCGGTATCCACCGCACAATTTTTTGCAAGAGACGTATTGGCGCAGTAAGTCGCTGCATTGGTATTCGCTAACAAATACCCCGACTGTGGTACTGGTGGTGAGCCACTGCTCATACGGAACACTTCTGCACGATTTGCCCGCATTTTTTCCAGCAAATCATGCACAATCCAAGTCGCTTGTTGCATCTGATAAGAATTGTGCGTGGTCTTCATCCCGGCAATTTGTAGACCGGCAAGACCTAACAAACCGGTGGACAGCACCACAGTGGCAATTAACACCTCAATCAGGCTTAAACCTGACTGCTGGCGTCGAGAAGCTAAACGTATCGGCATAGAGCCACCTATTACTTTTATGATTGGAGGCGTATTAACTAAGACTATTATACTACAAACTGAAATCTATGCTGGAAAAACACAACTTATGCCGACAAGCTGTAGTATTCTGGGAATCAATGGTAATTGCACAGTGATTAAGCAGCCCATAAAAAAACCCCGGAGAACCGGGGCTATAAACTCTCAACTCATGAACCATTTGCTTAGCTATCACGACTCTTAAAGGAACATAGTAGTGTGA
>JBEUIR010000290.1:0-3393 GCA_040415395.1 Candidatus Thiothrix namsaraevi | reverse complement strand
TTTGCCTCCAGCGTGGGGGAACAGGTGATTATTGGCGTGGAAGATCAGGTTATGGTCACTGCGTCACTCGTTGCGTACATCTTGCCGGTGGTGCTGATGCTGGGCGCGGCAATCATCGCGGATGTGCAAGGCATGAGCGATATGCAGCAAGCAGGCATTGCCCTGCTGGGCTTGCTGTTGGGCTTGTTCGGTGCTGGTGTGCTGACCAGCAACCGCCGTATGAACCGTTACTTCCAACCACAATTATTACGCAGGGCGGATACCTTCACCCTCCGCCCAATCGAATTCAAACCTTTTACAGGAGATACCCCATGAGCGAAGCTAGCACGTTGATTGCCGCTGATGATCCCGTTCTCGGCACCGATTTTGCCATCGAAATGTTGCGCCAGATGCGTGCGCTCGACAGTTACGGCAGTTACGATACTTGGACACCCGCGAAAATCCTCGAACCGTTTATCCTCACCAAAGCGATGAAGCGCGAAATTCCCATCATTGGCGACCCGGATGAAATCATCGTTGCTCGCCTCAAAGTGTTCTACAACGCGATTGCTGCGTTGATCGAAAAGGAATGTGGTTTGATGGCAGTGCCAATGATGAATTTGTCGCACGAAGGTTTCGGACGCGCCCTGATCACGGTCGGCAAGCTGGTAGTGGTTGATCGTACTTTGCGCGACGTTCACCGCTTTGGCTTTGAGTCGCTCTCCAAAATGAAGGATGAAGGTGACAAGTTGCTCTCGGTTGCGCTGGCTTTGATCGGCAAACATGCCGACGTTGCCGGACTGTAAGGAGGCTGCCATGACCCCGGAAGAACTCAAAGCCCTGCAAAAAGCGGTCAGCAAAGCCAAGCGTATTGCCACCGAACACGCCAGCCAATTGCATGATTTGGTGGAAGACAAGCTGCCCGCTGGCTATCAGGAATTGCCCGCGATTGCGCAAGCGACTTACGACGCTTGTGTGGCGTGGGCAGAAGCGAATGCCAAACTGCAAGCCGCTGAAGCGAACTAGAGGACACACACATGGAACCAATCACTGGTCTTACCCGTGGCGGCATTGCTTGGACACCCGCCTTCATCACCACGCTCAATCAGGGCAAATGCATCGGTTGCGGGCGTTGCTATAAGGTCTGTCCGCGTGACGTGTTTGAACTGGTCGAACGCGACGAGCTGGAACTGGAAGAAGATGACGACAGCGATGACAGCTACGACGACGATGACAATACCATGGTGATGAACCTGAAAAACGTGCTGGATTGCATTGGCTGCCAAGCCTGCGCCAAGGTGTGCCCGAAAAAGTGCATGAGCCATGCGCCGCAAGGTTTAACCGTGTAGGTAGGTCATGGCACTGTAGAGACGCAAGATTTTGCGTCTCTACGCGGGATTGCCCTTACAATGCGCCGATGAATACAAAACCTTTGTTGCCGCTGTCCGGCTTGGCTTACGGCGCGTTGCTGATTTTAGCATCCGAATTTTTTCTGGTGAGCGCGGGCATGGTGATTAAACACCTGAACGGCGTGGTGTCGACGGAACAAACCGTGTTTTTCCGCAATGCGTTCGCGCTGTTATTGTTGCTGCCGTGGCTGTGGCGCAATGGGGTGCAGGCGGTGAAAACCGATTGCTTGCACCTGCATTTTTTGCGCTCGCTGCTGGGCGTGACGGCGATGACTTGCATGTTTTATGCGTGGGCGCATCTGCCCTTGGCACAAAGTGCGTTGTTGAAGCAAACCATGCCGCTGTTCGTGCCGATTGTGGCGTTTTTCTGGATGGGGGAACGCTTGTCCTGGCGTAATTTTGTGGCGATTGGCTTGGGGTTTGTCGGGGTATTGTTGGTGTTGAACCCGTTTCAGGAGGCAGCGGTTTTCAATCTGGCGGTGGCGTTGGGGCTGTTCGGCGCGATCATGGGCGGTTCGACCAAGGTAAGCATCCGACGGATGCGTTCGAGCGAAGAGCCAGCGTTGCGCGTGGTGTTTTATTTCGCCTTGTTTGCCAGTGCGTTGTCGGTGATTCCGGCGGCACTGGCGTGGTTGCCGCTGACGGGGGAAACCTTGCTGTGGCTGTTTCTGTTGGGGGTGTTGGCAACTTTGGCGCAATGGTTGCTGACGGCGGCGTATGGTCATGCTCCGGCGGGGCAATTGGGGGCGTTTACCTATGCGTCGGTGATTTTTGCGGCGGTGTTGGGTTGGTGGTTGTGGGATGAAAGCCTGAGCTTGCTGGCGATAGCAGGGATCGGGACTATCATTGCAGCCGGGTTGCTGGTGATGTTGGGGCAAGCGCGTTTACCAGCGGCACAAGTAACGTAACCTGTCAGCATCAACGGAGGGAATAGCATGTATGTTTGCATTTGTAACGCCAACACTTCGCCTACCCGGAAGGCTGTTGCGGTAAATGTAATCGCTGTTTGCGGGAAATGATCAATGCGCATTTGCAGGCGGCTGATTGTGACGAGCGGGCTAGGTGTGAGGCTTGTCCGGCTTGAAACAGCAATATGCTTCAGCAGTACGGAGGTAGCAATATCCCTGACCCGGCACAATGGTGAAGAGGGCGTATACAATACGCCCTCTTCAAGAAGTTGTTTCATGCACGTTCCTTACTTTGCCAACTCACTGAATGTGTTACGGTATTTGTTCAGTACCTTCTCCGCAGCGTGCATTTGCTCATATTACCCATTTACCCAACCAATTTCGCCAACAACGCCGGTTTAATCGCCTCAATCCAGGCACTCAACCGCGCCTCGGTCAGCAAACTCTGTGACTGCTGATCCAGCACCAGCCCGACAAATTGCCCCTCCACCACCGCAGGCGATTGCTTGAAGGTATAACCCTCAGTAGACCATTGCCCAACCACATCCGCGCCACCCGCCACGCCCCAGCGGTACAAATGGATCAGCGAATGCGCAAAGCGGTCGGGGTATTTTTCCTGATCGCCCAGCCCGTACAGCGCAATCACCTTGCCGGACAAATCCTTGCCCGCCAGTTGCGGCATAAAGTCTTCCCAACTGCCATCCTGAATATCGGTGCTTTTGCCCGGAAGCTGGTCGATGCCGTAAGTGGCAGTTCCCAGAATCAGCGCATCGTATTGCAACAGTTCTTCGGCAGTAGTGCGGTTGATATTGAGCGGCTTGGCTGCCACATCGCCCAGCAGCTTCGCCATCTTTTTCGCCATGAGCCGCGTCGTGCCGGAATTCGTGCCAAAAAATATCCCGATCTTATTCATGGGGAACTCCATGCCGCATCTCGTGCAGGTTTTCCTTCAACATCTTGCGGTACTGCTCGGTGTAATACTCGATTGCCGCCGCTTCCTTGTCCTCATCACCCAAGGTTTCCCTGAAGTGGAAAGCGTTGTAACGCGCCGCCGCGTACAGGATCGCTGCACTGAGGAAATTCGGTGCCCATTCTTC
>JBEUIR010000289.1:0-3397 GCA_040415395.1 Candidatus Thiothrix namsaraevi | reverse complement strand
TATTCAGGAAAAAGCTCAAGCGAAAGCCAATACGCTGGCGCAACAACGCGACGCGGCGACAACGGTGGCCGACACCACTACGCCCGTCGATGTATTGCAAGCATTTCTGCAACACGTCAGTGGCGCGGGCGATGAAGAATACGGCGGGTTTGGTGATCAGGAAAAATTCCCGAACTTGCCGCAGCTAAGCGCACTGTTTACCCTGCATCAACTGAAGCCGGACAAAGACTTGTATGCTTTTTTGCAAACCAGTTTGGCAGCGTTGATTGGCGGCGGCTTGCGCGATCATTTGGGCGGTGGATTTTTCCGTTATACCGATGACCGCCGCTGGATACACCCGCATTACGAGCAGATGCTATACACCCAGGTATTGGCAGCACCCTTGTTGATTCGGGCAGGCGTGGAATTTAAACAACCGGCATACCTGCAAGCTGGACGCGAGGCATTGTTACATACCCTCACGGCATTCCGGCGCGATGATGGCTTATTGCGTGCCGGATTATCCGCCGTGGGTGGGGATGGCACAGCAGGCGGTTATTACCTGTGGAAACCGGAACAGCTCAGTGCCAGCGTCGGCAAGGATTGGCAAAACAGCGTGCATAACCTGTTGGGTGAGGAAGCCGATAAGGTATTGCCTTTCGTGACAGTGCAAGGCGATGCGGGCAAAGCTTTGCGGGAAAAATTACTGAGCGAACGGCGTGTACGTCCCCTAAGCAGCGATGATAAAGCCTTGCTGGGTTGGAACGGGTTAGCCTTGAATGCCTTTGCCGCCGCCAAGGGGCTTGACCCCGAACTGCAACAAGCCGGTGAAAAGCTTGCCGCACAATTACTGGCTCTCACCAAACAAGACACGTTGCCGCGCCTGATTGGTGAACCGGCAGCGGGGGAAGCGCAATTCGCGGATCGGGTGTATCTGGCTTACGGTTTGGCAGCGTGGGGCAAAGCCAACGAACAAAGCGCGTTTACCGACGCGGCACGTCAGTTATTGCACGACACCTACCAGCGTTATTACCAAGGCAAGGGCTGGGTGCAAAGTGAAGCGAACCCGCTACTGGGGGAAATTGCCGTGCCGGTGATTGCGGATTCACAATTGCCGTCGCCTTCCGCGTTATGGTTGGTCACGGTTTGGCAAGTCGCCGATCAAGACCCGGTATTACGCAAAATTGCCGAAGAAATCAGCGCAATTTTGCCGAATGCTTTGCGCGATAATGCTTTTTTCCATGCTACCCACATTGCTGCACTCGTCCAACACGCTACCCAGGAGAAACCATGAGCCGTGATTCTTACATGCCATTTTACGGCTGGTTGCTGTGGTTTGGGTTGATGCTGTTTGGCGGGTTTTTGCTGTGGCAATACGGCTTGTGGGCGGAGTTATGGGTAAAAGATCAAACGTATTTGTCCGCTATCATTGTATGGCTGTTGGTATTAGTGAGCCTGTATTTGGGGCGTTGCGCTTGGCAGTTGTCGCAGCAAGCCGCTGCGGCTGAAGCCTTGAGTGCCGGTTTGCTGAAACTGACTCCGCAACAGTGGGAAGGTGGACGTTGGTTGGAAACACATCCGGCCAGTTGGGCGCAGGAACACCTGACGCTGGTGTTGCGGCAAATACAGGTGCAAGGTAAAGGCGCACCTGCCGATAGCTTGCAGGCACGTTTGATTGAGCGCGTGCATAGCGGGCACAGTTCGGGTTGGTTTTTATCCGATTTAATGTTGCGCTTAGGTCTGCTCGGCACGGTAATTGGCTTTATGCTGATGTTGGGTTCGGTGTATGAATTGCAGGCGGAAGGCATTAACGCACTCAAACAATTGCTCACCAGCATGGGCGGCGGAATGCAGGTGGCACTGTATACCACGCTGGCGGGTTTAGGCGGGGCGATGCTGGTCAGCATTCAATGCCATTGGTTGGATCGTTGTGCGGATCGGCTGATTAGTCGGATTATCGCGATGAGCGCGGCGGAATTGCCTGCATGAGTTTATACCGCCGCACGGCCAGACAAGTGCCAACTGACCCGTTTATCGACTTGCTGTTTAACACCTTGTTAGGGTTTAGCTTTTTGTTTTTGGTGAGTCTGGTGTTTATTAATCCCGAAGCGGATAAAGCCAAGGTGGATATGCAGGCGGAATACGTGATTTCAGCCACTTGGCAACCTGATGTGGCGGATGACGTGGATTTGTGGGTACACGCGCCATCGGGTGACACGGTGTCTTACCTCAAAGCCGAAGCCGGTTTTTTGCATCTGGATCGGGATGATCGCGGCAAAATCAATGACACGATTAGCGTGGATGGGCGCGAAGTGGTGCATTCCATCAATCAGGAAATCGTCACGATTCGCAAACGTTACGCGGGGGAATACATCGTCAATCTGTATTACTATCAAGCCGCCTCGCCGCCACCGTTAAAAGTGCAGGTGAAAGTTGACCAGATTAACCCGCGTTTCCAAACCGTATTCGCCGAAACCGTGGAGCTGACAGCACAGGATGCGGAAGTCACGGCGGTGCGTTTCAGCATTGCGGAGGATGGCACGGTGTCTGGTTTCAATAAGTTACCGCTGAAATTAACCCCTTATGGCTTAGATCACATTCCGGTGGATGTATGGAATCGTTAACCCTCGTGTTTGCCTATGTGATTCCGCTGGCGTTTGTGGTGTGGCTGTGGCTGGGTAAACCCGGCTGGCGCAGTAAGTTGCTGCTCACGGTGTGTTTGCCGCTGTTTTACTGGCTGCATTGGCAAGGTTTGCAAGACACCAAGGGGTGGCCTGCACCGCAGCCCTTGCCGGAAAAATTTGAGCTGATTGCGGCGGATGTGTTCGAGCCAAGCCAAGGCAAGGATGGCGCGATTCGCCTGTGGGTGCGCGAAACCGATGATGGCGAGCCACGGGTATATGCCTTGCCATACAGCCGTAAATTGCATCAGGCATTGTTTGATACCAAAGAGCGCGTGGCGCAGGGGCGTACCCAAGTGGGTTTGCTCAGCGATGGCGGGGCAGGTGGCGCGGGTGCGCCAGTGGGGAGCGGGCAAATGCTGGAGTTTCGGGATAAACCGAAGTCGAATTTACCGCCAAAATATTAATGTCAGGTATTCAAATAGTGCGCTAATATACTCAACCTCGCTGAGATTTGAATATTCATGAAGAACCTCACCCCCCGCCCCCTCTCCTTGACAGGAGAGGGGGAGAAAGAGTCGCATTTCTTAGCCCCTCTCCTGTCAAGGAGAGGGGTTGGGGTGAGGTTCTTTTAGAGGGATGGGGGGTAAATTCGGAGTGAGGTTAAGAATAAGTCTGATTTAAGACGATGTTTGGTATATCTCGATTATGAAACTAAAATCAGTGATTGATCTCCGCTTTTACTTGCCCGGTTTATTCCAGCCACTGGATTTATGGTGCAAAGACTTTGCCTTTCA
>JBEUIR010000288.1:0-3402 GCA_040415395.1 Candidatus Thiothrix namsaraevi | reverse complement strand
CTGACAAGGCTGACAAGGCTGACAAGGCTGAGTCAGAGGGAGGCAAGCGCGAATGATGTTTTACCTAGTCATATCGCTGATCTTGATCGCGCTGCTTGTGTGGCTGGGGCAGTTAGTGCTGGCACATCCCGGCATTGCCACTATTACCTGGGGCGTGTGGAGTCTGGAAATGAAGACTGCCACGCTCGCTGCTTTAGTGTTGCTGGCATGTGTGGGTTTTTATTTGCTGGTCAGCTTATTGCGTCACGGCTTCGGAATGCGCCGCAGTTTCAGCCGTTTTCGTGCCGCACGTTTGGGGAGTAAAGCCAACCGCGCCCTGACACAAGGTTTGATCCAATTAACCGAAGGTCATTGGGATAAAGCTGAAAAGCTGTTGGTGGATCATGCGCCTTACAGCGATACGCCTTTGCTGAATTATCTTGCTGCTGCACGGGCTGCCCACATGCGCGAAGCCTATGAGCGCCGTGACGAATTACTCAAGCAGGCGATTGAAAGCGATAGCAAAGCCAATGTCGCGGTGGGGGTGTCGCAAGCCGAAATGCAGTTTGGCGGCGGGCAATTGGAACAAGCGCACGCTACCTTGATACGTTTGCGGGAACTGTCCCCCAAACACCCTTACGTCTTGAAGTTGTTGGCGAAAGTGTTGTACCGGCAAGAAAACTGGGACGCATTGTTGGGATTGTTGCCGGATTTAGCCAAGCAAAACTTATTGAAAAATGATGATATGGGCAAGGTACAAGGCGCAACCCTGAAAGCCATGTTCCAGCATTATGCCAAAGGCGGGCAAACCGACAAGTTGCAGGCAATGTGGAAAAAGTTACCCACGCCGATTCGTGACAATCACGAAGCCATTGTGTTGTATGCGCAAGCGTTACACGCAGCGGGGGATGATTTGGCGTGTAACAGTTTTATCAGCAATATTCTCAGCAAACGTTGGGATGATGGTTTGGCAGATTTGTACGGGCGGACTCAACACCATAGTCTCGGCAATACCATCCAACAAGCGGAAAAATGGCAGCTCAGCCAACCCGCCAATAATCCGGCGTTGCTGTTGCTATTGGCGCGTTTGTATAACCAGCAAAAACTGTGGGGCATGGCAAAAAGCTATTACGAAGCCAGCCTTAACCAAGCCCCCAATACCGAAGGCTATTTGGAGCTGGCAGAATTGCTGGAAACCATGAAAGAGCCGGAAAACGCGCAACGCTGTTACCGCATGGGCTTGCGTTATTGCATCCGTACCGATGGTGAGAAACTGAACCTGACGCCAACGCAGCGTCCGCAGATTACCCCGCAGACGTCACCCGTGCTAACCCCCTATAATGGCTTGTAATCGGGCGATGCTACTGTATGGTTTTTACTAGCTGACCGGGCACCGGTTCACCATTCGGGAATAGCCCGTTCAGTACCCGCAGGTGCATTGCCGCGTTATTGCTTAAGCGACTGGATGCCGCCAGCGTATTAAAGTTATCGCCAGGGCGAGCAGTGATCAAGCGCACCTGTACGGTTTGCCCATTGCCCAGTGGCAGGCGCAAGCCTTCGATCTGGCGCAGGTAAGTATCACGCCCGGCATCGCGCGTGCCGCTGCCGTAACGCCGTGCTTGCCCAATGAGTTGTTGCAGGCGCACGTCATTGTTCGGGTGAGTCGAGAACAAGTCACGGTAAGGGTCGGAGCCGCTGCCTTTGAATTGGTCGTAAGCTTGCAGGGTGGCAATCACATTTGCCATATTGGCGGGGTCATACCCGGCACGGGCGAGGTATTCAGCACCCAAGCCATCGGCTGCCAATTCTTGGGTGCGGCTGTAATTGCTTAAGCCCAGCTCACCAATGGTGTTGATCAGGTCTTTATTGCCTATTTTTTCACCGATGACGCTGGTGGCGATGCTCCCCACGACTCCCCAAGAGGCTTGTTGGACATTGTGACGATCGGCAACGTGACCAATTTCATGCCCTAACACCCCGGCAAGTTCGGCTTCGGAATTCATGTACGCCATTAATCCCGTCGTGATGTAGATATAGCCACCCGGTAAGGCAAACGCATTGACAGCCGGATCATCCAATACGGTGAACGTGAAGCGTAGGTTATTGCGATGGCTTTGTGCCGCCATCAGTTGCCCGATACGGTTGACGTAGGCTTGCACACCCGCATCTTGATACGGGGGATTTTTCGCAATGATTTCACGGTGGGCTTGTTGCCCGGTTTGAATTTCTTCCGCTTCGGACATTAACGCCAATTGCTTGTCACCCGTGACCGGGCTGACCGAGCACCCCGCGAGCAAGGCGGTGCTGCTAAGCAGGATGCTGGAAATAAGAGTGGTTAGCCGCATATTATCATTCTCCATCAAAAACAAAAAAGGCGCTGGTTAGAGCGCCTTTTAATGATGCATGATTCTGAAACAGTCTGCTAGGGCTTACTTGCCACGTGCATAACGGTTCTTGAACTTTTCCACACGACCAGCCGTGGTGCTAACCGCTTGCTTGCCGGTGTAGAAGGGGTGAGATTGGCTGGAAATTTCCACTTTGACCAGTGGGTATTCTTTACCATCTTCCCAAGCAATGTTTTCTCTGGTGTTAACCGTGGAGCGGGTCAGAAACGCGAAGCCGCTAGTCAGGTCTTGAAAGACGACTTCTCTGTAGTTAGGGTGAATGCCGGGCTTCATGTTGAAATCCTCAAGTTATTCGGGTATATGCGAAAAGCGCAACATCTTAGCGCTATTGAATCGAAAGTTCAATCTCGGCTTGCACATTCACTTTGAGTTTCTGCTTACCACTTTCCAATTCAGGTGCTACGGGAGCCGCCATTGCGACGGAATCCATTGCTGCCATGCGCATCATCGGTGGTTGAAAATCGTTAGCAGCTTGTACATCAATTCGCGCCACACGGTATTCTGCACGCCCCATACTGGTTTTAATTTGTTCAGCACGTTTCTTGAAATTCGCCAATGCGGTATTAATCAGCTCTTCTTCGGTACTGTTTTGCACTTCAGGCGAAACACGGTAATGGATACCTTCGATGCGTAATTTTTCCTGCAATTTACCCAGCAAACCACTCAATGCCTTGCTGTTTTTACTGGTGAGTTGAATACTTTGACGCACTTGCCAACCCGTAATACGTGAATCGGTGTACATCGGATTGGTCGTGTAATCAAGCGTACTGGTTTCCACGGTGGTTTCTTGCTTGGCAACGTCAATCGCCCAGGTAATGGCTTGATTGACGGCATCTGCCATTGCAACCGTATCTTGACCTTGTTGTTCGGCATACAACACTGCTGTCAAAACGTCGTTAGGCACTTCTTTTTCAGCACTGACGCTAAACGCAATCCGATCATAAACCGGGGTATCGGCGGCATGGGTAACGCCCCACGCAGCTATACCAATCAATAGGGCAGCGAGTTGTTGTTTCAT
>JBEUIR010000287.1:0-3407 GCA_040415395.1 Candidatus Thiothrix namsaraevi | reverse complement strand
CCCGGCTGTACCACTTGCAGTGGCTTGTCTTCGTTGTCGTCGAGCAGGTCGGCTGTTTTGAATGTCATGGGGGAGTCTCCGATAGGAGGGGTTCCCCCCTCCTCGTCCATCTTAGTGGAATTGCTCTTCTTCAGTAGAGCCAGTCAACGCTGTTACAGATGAAGCACCACCTTGGATTACGGTAGTCACGTCATCAAAGTAGCCAACGCCAACTTCTTGCTGGTGAGAAACGAAGGTGTAACCTTCTTCACGTGCAGCAAATTCTGGTTCTTGAACCATGTTGACGTAGTGCTTCATGCCTTCGCCGCGTGCGTAAGCGTGCGCGAACTTGAAGGTGTTGTACCAGTTGACGTGGATACCCGCCAAGGTGATGAACTGGTATTTGTAACCCATTGCAGCCAAATCTTCTTGGAAAGAAGCGATTTGTGAGTCAGACAGGTTTTTCTTCCAGTTGAAAGACGGTGAGCAGTTGTAAGACAACAACTGACCTGGGCAAGCTGCTTGTACCGCTTGGGCGAATTCACGCGCAAAGCCAAGGTCAGGCTTGCCAGTTTCACACCACACCATGTCAGCGTAAGGTGCGTAAGCAACGCCACGGCTGATGGACTGTTCCAGACCGTTCTTAACGCGGTAGAAACCTTCAGCAGTACGCTCGCCAGTCAGGAACGGCTGGTCGTTGGCATCGTGGTTAGAAGTGATCAGGTTAGCCGCTTCAGCGTCAGTACGCGCCAAGATAACGGTAGGAACGCCCATTACGTCAGCCGCGAAACGTGCAGAAATCAGTTTTTCAACCGCTTCAGAAGTTGGAACCAATACTTTACCGCCCATGTGACCGCATTTCTTAACAGCCGCCAATTGGTCTTCAAAGTGAACGCCAGCCGCGCCTGCGGTGATCATGTTCTTCATCAGTTCAAATGCGTTCAACACGCCGCCGAAACCGGCTTCTGCGTCAGCAACGATAGGCAGGAAGTAGTCGATACCGCCTTCGTCAGTTGGGCTGATGCCACGACCCCATTGGATTTCGTCAGCACGCTTGAAAGTATTGTTGATACGGCGAACCATGGTTGGTACGGAATCATAAGCATACAAAGATTGGTCAGGGTACATGGTTTCTGAGGTGTTGCCGTCAGCAGCCACTTGCCAGCCGGACAGGTAAACTGCTTCCAGACCTGCTTTAGCTTGTTGCATCGCTTGACCAGCACTGATCGCGCCGAAAGCGTTAACGTAGCCTTTTTTCGCGCCGCCGTTAACCAGATCCCACAATTTTGCAGCACCGCGTTTTGCCAGTGTGTGGTCAACTTGCAAAGAACCGCGCAGGCGTACTACGTCAGCCGCGCTGTAAGTACGCTTAACATTTGCCCAACGTGGGTTTTCTACCCAGTCTGCTTGCAGAGCTGCAATTTGTGCTTCACGAGTTGTCATGTAGTGTTCCTCAGAGTCAATAAAAGTGAACGAAACCGGTAAAATGTCGGCAATCTGCCATTGGTTGCCTAGGGCAAGCCTTTATTCCTCTCTCTGCCCGCTGCGGCGAATCTTGCTTTTTCATGAAGTGCCGGACAATCATTTAAATTATCCGGGATTTGGATAGTAATGAACCGACAATGTGTCGACAATAAAATTAATTCAATCTTTACCATTGCCTAAATCAATGCTTGGCATCTATTTTGATTAATCCCAATGTCGACAATGTAAATGAGCGGATTTGTTGAAGCAAAGCGGCATCATTGCGCAATGACACCCCATACGAGGGGATCATGACTTTTAGCTTGCTGCGCCATTCCTCAGAAGCCATTTCTGTGGCAAAACACTTTTCCAACACCTGCAACATCGCCGTCACCGTTACCGAAGCACCGGGAGAAGCGCCCAATAATCCAGCCAGTGACCCATCTGCTGCGGTAATCACTTCCGTACCAAATTCCAGCTTGCCGCCTTTCACCGGATCTTTCTTAATAATTTGCACCCGTTGCCCGGCACTCGCCAAGGTCCAGTCCTCATTACGCGCCTCTGGGAAATATTCACGCAACGCATCCATGCGTGAATCATGGTTTTGCATCACTTCAGAAACCAGGTAACGGATCAGGTCAAAGCTGCTTAAGCCCACCTTCACCATCGGCAGTAAATTATTGGGCTTAGTCGACCCTAGCAAATCCAGAATCGAGCCTTCTTTGAGGAATTTGGTGGTGAAGCCCGCAAAAGGTCCGAACAGCAGCGCTTTTTCACCATCAATAATGCGCGTATCCAAGTGCGGCACTGACATGGGCGGCGCACCAATAGACGCTTTGCCATAAACCTTGGCAAAGTGTTGGCTCACGATTTCCGGTTTTTTACAGACTAACCATTGACCACTAACGGGGAAACCGCCATAACCCTTGCCTTCCGCAATGCCGGATTTTTGCAATAATGGCAATGCGCCACCGCCAGCTCCCAGGAATACGAAATTCGCCGTCAAGGTTAGCGTATCGAAGATGCTATCGGTTTTTTGCGTCACAATGCGCCATTTACCATCAGCTTGCTTACGTAAGCTTTTGACCTCGTGTTTCAACAGCAAATCGACATTATCAAAGCCTTGCAAATAACCAATCATGCTGCGGGTCACAGCGCCAAAATTGACATCCGAGCCATGCATAACCCGCGTCCCGGCTACGCTTTGGGCAGGATCACGCCCATTCATGACCAATGGCATCCAAGTTTTCAGCACAGCGGGATCGTCACTGTATTCCATCCCCGCAAACATTGGGTGTTGGCTAAGCAGTTCAAAACGCTTGCGCAAGAATGCAACATTCTTCTCGCCCCACACAAAACTCAAATGCGGGGTCGGGTTAATGAAGGAAGACGGCTCCGGTAGGGCTTGTTGTTGCACCAGATAAGACCAAAACTGCAAGGTACGCTCAAATGACTCATTGATGGCAAACGCCTTACTAGCGTCCACCGAGCCATCGGCTTGCTCCGGGGTATAGTTCAGTTCGCAATAGGCAGCATGACCCGTACCGGCATTATTCCAGCCACTGGTGCTTTCCATTGCGACATTTTCCAGACGCTCAATGATGCTGATTGTCAACAATGGGTTTAACTGTTTCAGCAACACGCCCAAGGTAGCACTCATTGTGCCTGCGCCTACCAGCACCACGTTTACATTCTTCGCAACCATATTCACCTTCAAAGAGCTAAGGATAAGGAAGTACAGATAATAGAACGGGAAGGACGGTAATTTCTAGCAGTGTGTCATGGATTTTTAACAAGATTGTCGACAATCTTGTTAAAAGCTGCCGACAAAGTGAGGTGTGATGCGGCATTGCAGCATTTTACCCGACTGAAATATTTTTTGCACACCTCAAGACAGCATCATTAGGATTAGCACGAGTATACCACACTTGCAATGCAGTCAGCCCTAACACAGCCAAATAAGT
>JBEUIR010000286.1:0-3419 GCA_040415395.1 Candidatus Thiothrix namsaraevi | reverse complement strand
ATACCATTGATACCATCGACGAGGAAACGGTAACACTTGCACTATCGGTCAAGCTTAAAACGTCATCATCATCCACAACGGCGCTTTCATCTTCAAGGTCATCCTCCAAATCCATGGTATCAATGGTATCAATGGCTTCTGATGACACAAAAGCAACCACCTCTTTGCTATCAATATGGGTCTGTGGTCGTGACATTCCTGAGACTCCTTTTCTTAAATCTAAAGGCGCTATTGCCTTGTATATTTTCAGCAAAATACTGGTTGTGCCGCTGCATTTAGCACAATTCGATCAAACCCCAATAGAACGAGCACGCTTAAAGATTATTATGTTGACACCTTAGCACAAACCGACATAAACGAGAAGACCTTAACGCAAACTTAACGAATACCATAAAATCTTGTTTTTAAAGCGATTTATACGCCAATAAATAAAAATGATCAAAACTTACCCTGAATGAAACCTGAATATTAGAAAAATAATACGGCATAAAGTAAAAAAATCAATCGACTTTTTGGTTCTATCCTCTACTTTCCATACTGTTGCTGTAAATCTTTCATGTAGGCTCTACGCTCAGCATCCGTCATATTTGGCCATTGCTCACGCAACTTCTTACGTTCGGCTTCCGGCAATTTTTTAACCCACTCATGCCACTGCTTAATCTTGGCTTTTTGGGCGGGCGACATGGCCTTATAACGTTTGAGCTGTTTAGCAATCTTTTTTTGTTGCGCATCCGACAATTGCTGCCAATCACCATAACGCTGCTTGATCCTGTTGCGCTCGCTTGCCGGTTTTGCCGCCCAACGCTTTAAATTGCCTTGAGTCTTATCCGACAAGGAAGACCACTCACTTTGAAAAGCCTTTAATACCGACTTTTCGCTATCACTGAGACTCTCCCACGTTACTGAACCCGCCATTGCGCTTCCACCTGCCAACAGTAGCGCCATCATTGTCAAGAGCGCCATGAGAAAACCGACAAAGCGACGTTTATTGCTGCTGTTGTTCATTTTCCATCTCCACCGAGTTATCTGCTAACAGGTATTCTGGTTCATTACCCGCAAATTCGATGAAAGCTTCCGCTTGTTCCCACTCACTACCGACGTCATCCCACCAGGTGAGCATGGTGGTAATTTCATCGGCTGTTTCGGCAGCGGCGACAGCGCCAACATTAATCAACAACAGTAACAATATGTTGCATATCCACAGGATTCCTTTCCTTCGCATGGTGTTCTCCTTAACGACTTAGCTAATGTGGTTAGCCGTATTCAGCCTCCAACCACTCATACATGTCTAAATTTTCCAGCAAGTCCATATCCTCACTGGCCATCAGAATTTCCATCACATTGACATCCACCTCTGTTGCAGTGGTGGCGGCATCCGTGAAGTGATCACCGGAAACAGCCGCTACGCTATCAGGGGGTAACGCCGTATCGGGCAATACCCAAAGTGTCGCCGCCAATGTGACAGCCGTGGCAATCGCAACCCCCCGTGAAAGCGACGAAAGACCAAAACCTTCCGACCAATGGCGCTTTTGCTCCAGCTCCAACGCTTGTAAACGCAAACGTGTCAGCCGCGCCTGTGTCTGCCAATCCAACGCCATGACGGCGTGATCCATCCCCTGTTTCACCGCAGTTACCAATAACTGCTCAGTAATTTCATGTCTCATATTTGTCATTGATAATCTCCCAGTTTTTCCCGCAAACTGTGGACAGCCCTTGAATAATGTGTTTTTACGCTCCCTTCGGAACATTTCATAATTTTTGCGGTTTCCGCAATGTCATAGCCTTCCCAGCCCCGTAATAACAACGCCTGTTGCTGACGTAACGGTAATTGCCCAATGGCGACTTGCATCAGCACACTCATTTCATCCTGTAGTAGTTGACGTTCTGGCTCTAAAAATTGGGTCTGGGCCGTCTGCTCTTCTACATCGACATCCACCTCATCATCCTTACTGGAAAAAAACACCCGCCAACGATTGCGTACCGTCTGCCGCCGATGCCAATCATTAATTCTGCTGTGCAAAATCGTATGAAATAACGCACCCCATTCGCCCGGCGGATGTCCCGAATACTTTTGCACCAGTTTGAACAAAGCATCCTGCACAATATCCAGCGCCTCCTCTTCGTCTTGAGTCGCCAAACGTGCCGCCACAAAGGCACGCCGACTCACATCCTTGAGGAAATGATCCAAACGCGCCGCGTCATCCAAACTATCGTTTTCGTGCGAATCGCTCTCTAACCGCTCATTATGCGCGGTTATCAATGCCGCCATTCTCATCATATTCCTTTGCGTGCCCCTCGTTCCCCTGGCAATAGCCGGTGACTCCAATAGATTAACGCTGCAATCATTTATAGGTTGACAGATTTCGGTTAATTGGCTTTAGTTCTGTGTAACACGAAATAATTCCCACAAATATTTTTATGGAGCAACAACATGCGCTGGAGAACAGGACGACAAAGCAGCAACGTAGAAGACCGGCGTGGTGGTCGTAGTAGCGGTGGCAGAGGCGGGATGAAAATCGGTCTGCTCGGCACTGTTGCTGCCGTACTGATTGGCTGGTATATGGGTTTTAACCCGATTCAAATACTTGGATTGGTCGGTGGGGCAAATACAATTTTGGGAGGTTTTGGAAGCAGCAGCTCCAGCCAAACCGTGACCACGGGTGTACCGCAAGATGACGCGGGCATGTTTGCATCCACTGTGCTTGCCTCAACTGAAGACGTGTGGAATCCAGTATTTCGTCAATTGGGCGGGCGCTACGTCGAACCTACACTGGTATTATTCACGGACAGCACCGATTCTGTGTGCGGCTACTCCACTGCTGCCACCGGACCGTTTTACTGCCCTGCCGACCAGAAGGTTTACATCGACTTAGGCTTTTTCCGCGAACTACAAAACATGGGCGCATCCGGCGATTTTGCACAAGCCTATGTATTGGGTCATGAAATCGGGCATCACGTACAAAACCTAATGGGTACAACCACTGAAGTCACCCGCTTGCAAAATAGCATGAGCAAACGCGACGGCAACGCACTCTCAGTAGCACTCGAACTACAGGCGGATTGTTATGCAGGCGTATGGGCGCACCACGCCCACAAACAATTCAATATTTTGGAAGAAGGTGATATTGAAGAAGCCATTAATGCCGCAGGCTCTATTGGTGATGACCGTTTGCAACGCATGTCCGGGCGACGTATTAACCCCGACTCCTTCACGCACGGCTCATCGACACAACGCATGGAATGGTTTCAGCGTGGCTTAAAAACCGGCGACTTGAAATACTGCGATTCTTTCAAAAGTTAACGTTTAAAGTTCAGTAATCCTAGTTCAAGACGTTCCACTGCCTCTGCCAGCCGTGCCACAGGCGTGGTATAAGCAAAACGCACATGAGTCGTCGCCTGATGGCTGCCGAAGTCGATAC
>JBEUIR010000285.1:0-3425 GCA_040415395.1 Candidatus Thiothrix namsaraevi | reverse complement strand
GAGTCGATCAGCGACCTAGAACTGTGCCTAACCATTTATGCACAAGCGTTGCCCGTTTTAGAGAATCCATGATGACCCAAAATTTTCCAAACCTGTTGTTGACTCCTCACCAAGCCCAGTACTACGCATGGCAACTCACTCGTCATGCCGCAAGCAACTCCCTTGAATCGCTTGCCCCCACCTTGGTAAACGCCCAAATTGATCTCAATCCGCATCAAGTTGAAGCTGCCTTGTTTGCCTACGAAAATCCGTTATCGAAAGGCGTGATCCTCGCTGATGAAGTCGGTTTGGGAAAAACCATCGAAGCGGGCTTAGTCATTGCGCAACGCTGGGCAGAACGCAAACGGCGGATATTGATCATCGTCCCTGCCAACCTACGCAAACAATGGCATCAAGAGTTACAGGACAAATTCGGCTTGCCCTGTCTGCTGCTGGAAAGCAAAAACTATAACACCTTGCAAAAAGCTGGCACTCGGCATCCGTTTGATAATACTGACCACATCATTATTGGCTCTTACCAGTTTGCCAAAAGTAAGGCTAAAGACGTAAAAGCGGTGGATTGGGATTTGGTGGTGATGGATGAAGCTCACCGCCTGCGCAACGTTTACAAAACCGGAAACGTCATTGCCCGCACCCTCAAGGAAACACTGGCGCATGTCCATTCCAAAATCCTGCTGACCGCCACTCCGTTGCAAAATTCCTTGCTGGAACTGTATGGATTGGTCAGCCTGATTGATGATCGGGTATTTGGTGATTTGGAGAGTTTCCGTACTCAGTTTGGACAAGCCAACCGCGAAACGACGCTGCAAAACCTGCGTCACCGTATCAGCCCGTTTTGCAAGCGAACCCTACGGCGGCAAGTCCAGCAATATGTTCCTTACACCAAACGCATTCCGATTCTGGAAGAGTTCACGCCGACACAAGATGAGCGGGATTTTTCCAATTTAGTTGCCGAGTATTTGCGCCGCCCCAAGTTGCAAGCCTTGCCGGATGGTCAACGCCAACTGATTTCACTGGTGTTGTGGAAACTGTTGGCCTCGTCTACCCACGCGATTGCGGGGGCATTGGAAACGATGGCAAACCGTTTGCAAGCCACACTGGATGACCCGGACAGACTGGATTCAACGCTATTGGATGACGACTATGAGGCACTGGATGAAACCGCCGAGGAATGGGATGACGAAGACCAGATAAACGACAAGCCACTCAATGTCCGCGAAGCTATCCAGCAAGAAATGGGAGAGCTACGCCTGTTCAAGGAAAAAGCCGATCAGATACGGGACAACAGCAAGGGGCAAGCCCTGTTGTTGGCACTGGGTAAGGCATTCAAGGAACTGGAACGCTTGAGTGCGGCAAAAAAAGCCATCATTTTTACCGAATCCAAACGCACGCAAAGCTATCTGCAAAACCTGTTACGGGATACCTCTTACGGTGCAGGCTTGGTGCTATTCAATGGTACAAACAGCGACACCCAAGCCCAGCAAATCCATAAGGCATGGGCGCAACGTCATGCCGGTACGGATAAGGTCAGCGGCTCGAAAACGGCGGATACCCGTGCCGCGCTGGTCGATTACTTCCGCGAAGAGGGCAGTGTGATGATTGCCACCGAAGCGGGGGCGGAGGGTATCAACCTTCAGTTCTGTTCACTGGTGATCAATTACGATTTGCCCTGGAATCCCCAACGCATTGAGCAGCGCATTGGGCGTTGCCACCGTTATGGACAAAAACACGATGTGGTGGTGGTCAACTTTGTTGATTTGAGCAATGAAGCTGACAAACGTGTGTATGAATTATTGGCGCAGAAATTCCAGCTTTTTGAAGGTGTTTTCGGTGCAAGCGATGAAGTGTTAGGCGCAATTGGTTCGGGTATAGACTTTGAACGCCGCATTGCCCGTATCTACCAAACGTGCCGCAAACCGGAAGAAATTCGCAGCAGCTTTGCCGCACTCCAACAAGAATTGGCAGGTGAAATCACGGAAGCGATGACACAAACCCGTCAGTTGTTGCTCGAAAACTTTGATGAAGAAGTCCACGCCAAACTGAAGAAACACGCGGATGACAGCCAGACCATCCTCAGCCGTTACGAGCGGATGCTGATGGATTTGACCAGTACCGCACTCGCTGCCCACGCGGAATTCAATGTTGACAACGGCTTCAATCTGCAAAGCCTGCCTACCTCGACCTTACAAGGACAAGTGCTACTCGGACGTTATGAATTACCGCGCCGTTCCGGGGATGCGCACCTCTACCGTTTGGGGCATCCACTGGCGGAATGGTTGCTGGCTCAAGCCAAACAAATCCATTTGCCACCTGCCCGTTTGCGTTTTGATTACGCAGCGTATGGGGCAAGGCTGGCAACGCTGGAAAACTTCCGTGGCACGAGTGGCATTTTGCAAGCGCGGTTGCTGAGCGTTTCTGCACTGGCACAGGAAGAACAGCATTTGCTGGTGGCGGCGGTTGACCGCAATGGTCATGTGTTGGCACTGGATGACCCCGATAAACTGTTACGCATTCCGGCAATGGTTACGGCGACACCGCTAGATTTGCCTGACAGCCCATTGCTGCAACACGATCTTGCACAACGTAAAAATGCCTTATTGCGTGAAATCAACGACCGCAACCTGAGCTATTTCGATCAGGAAGTGCAAAAGCTGGATGGCTGGGCAGATGACCTTAAACTGGGACTAGAACAGGAAATCAAGGACATCGACCGCGAGATTAAGGAAGTGCGCCGTACCGCTGCGATTGCACCCACACTGGATGAAAAGCTCCACTGGCAGAAACGCCAGCGCGAACTCGAAACTAAACGCAGCAAGTCACGCCGCGAACTGTTCCGGCGGCAGGATGACATTGACGAGCAGCGCAATGAATTGATCACAGAACTGGAAGACCGCTTGCAGCAGCGGGTGGAAGAACAGATTCTGTTTACTATCGAATGGGAATTGGTGTAGCTGCCTGATAGTTTGAGGTATTAGGTATCTACGCTACACTAACGCCAACACTCACGGGGAAAATTACTATGCACAGCCTGTCAATACCTTACGCCGATGACCTGTTGGTCACATCCGGCAAAGCACCACGAGAACTGGAAGAGGAATTACGTTTCCTGCTGGCAGTTAAGCTGTTTGAAATGCACCGTTTGTCATTAGGCAAAGCTGCCGAATTCTGCGGCATGGTCAAACTGCGCTTCATGTTTGAGCTGGGGCGGCTGAAAGTGCCAGTTGTCAATCTGAGCGATGACCAGATCGCGGATGAGTTGCTGGATGATTAAGCCTGTCATTATTGCCGATAGTGGCCCGTTGATTTCTTTGGCGCTGATCGGGCATCTGGATTTGTTGCGTCAGTTGTACCAGCAGGTGCTTGTCCCACCTGCGGTTTGGCATGAAGTGACCGTAAAAGGTTGGGGAATGCCGGGTGCTGAGACG
>JBEUIR010000284.1:0-3432 GCA_040415395.1 Candidatus Thiothrix namsaraevi | reverse complement strand
GTTAGTACCGCCACAAGTGGTGTTCGCATACAACCAAAACATATCCATTGTGCTGGCGGCTTGCGGATTATTAACGCAATGCGCGGCGGTGAAAAAATACGGTATTTGCGTATACACATCGTTATCCGCCAATACCGTCCCGGAACACATATAACTCAAGCCATTGGTGTCGGTGAAGACATAACGCGCCACTGCTTTGCCGGTTTCCTGCCAAGCGGGGCTGGCACAGGCAATATCCTGTTGGCAACTGGCATAATCTTCCTTAAAAATACTGTTTTTCAGTTGGCTGCTGGCGGGGTCAACCACCAAATGCGAAAGTTGCGGCAGCGCCAGTTCCACCTGTTGCGGCGTTACACCGGTGGGCAGAAAGACCTCCATGCCCAAGGTATCGCCTTCCACCGTCGGCGACCAGCTAAGGCTGTGCGCGTCGGTATAGGGTCCGAACACCTGATCCGGTTTGGCGGGAGCATAAAAACGCAGCTCTGCCCCCGCCGGGAATGTTCCAAGCCGTACTTGCGCCCGTACCCGCATAGCACCACTGGAGGTCACGCTGAAATGCGCTACCCTGCCACCGCTAACCGTTGTCCACTGCCAAGTATTCAGATCTATCGCTTGACTGACCTTAGTGGGTAACTCACGTCCCACCCCGACACGGTACGCTTTCACACCTTGTGCATTTTGCAACAACTGAATCTCATCCGCTTGCAGCGCTGGTAAACTGACTGCATTAGACGTCAGCGCGGCGCTGCGCGTACTGGATCCGCGTGCCGCCACCGGTGGTAACACCGGCAAGCGCAATGTCACCGCTTCAGTCGCCGTTTCACCACGAAAAACTTCCGGTTCAGCGCGGCTCACCTCCGGGGCTGGTACATTCGGGTTTGCCTGCACGCTGTGCGCCAAGACCAGTAATAAACACGTCAGGGTTAGCGTTTTCATTATCAATGACCTTATTGCGGTAAGCTGCTGGGCAGCATGTAATTCGTGCTGTTCGTGCTATTGCCCGGTGCTAATAAAATATTGCCCAACAAGGCATTCACATCATTATCCGGGCCGACGTACAGGGTTTTGCCATCCAGATTCATGTCAGTTGCCCGATAGCCCAGTAACTGAAAATTGGTGTGCGCCCCGGTATTGTCCGGGCTGGCAAGGATGACACCCAGCACCGTGTTTTTATCGTTATTAGGGCCATCGGCAATCAACTTGAAATCCGCATTGGCATCGCCCGTTGGCAATAGCCGCACTGGGCTTTGTGTAATACGCACATCATTGCCGTAAACCGGCGTGGTGCTGTGGGTAAAATCGAGTGTGCTGGGGCTGGCAGTCAGTTTCAGTGGCGCGGCACTCATGACCCCCAAATGATTACGGTGACGCAATGCCACATAATAATCCCCCGGTGCAACCTTAAAGCTCAGAGTAGGGCTTCCGGTCAGGGCATCGACAACATCGCCATCACGCTGCAATAACGCTGCTTGGCTGGCAAGACGGGGGTACGGCGACTGTTGAGAGCGTAATTCCACCAAGACCCAATCGACGGGGGCATCATCACTCGTGGTTACCAGCAAGCTTGTGGTCGTGGTTTCAGTGCCCTTATGTCCCCATGCCGCGTAAGGCTGCGCCAGTGGAATCAAACCTCTTGCCCGCAAGCTATCCCGCATCCGTCCCTCGGTACTGACGTAAGCACCTTGTAACAGCCCGCGCAGTTTGAGTGTTACCGATTCTGCGACCGTTTCAGCCGTCACTTTCATCGGGATGCTTTGCAAAGCCGCGCCATCCGCCGTATCACTGGCACTGGTGCGGATGTACGTCGTACCGGCAAACCCCGGCAGCAGTTCAAACGCCACTTCACCCAAGGTTAGCGGCAATGCATCGGCTCCCGGCCATTGTGCGGTCACATCCACCCATGCCAGCGTGAGATAGCGATCAGTGCTGGCATCCGCATCCCAATTGGCGCTATCCACGCTCACCTCCCCAACCGGCTGGAGACCGTAAGCGAAAGCGTTATTCACACCCTTGAATTGCAAGGCATTGGCATTAAAATGCACCCGTAAACCCAGCCCGGTTTCCGCACCATTATCCGGGGTTGCCACGGTGTAAACCGGCTTAAAAACGATTACACTACCGCTGCTAACAGCGATAGTTGTCGTGGAGGGCTGGATGATTTGTGTTGCGTGAACCGGCATTGCCAGACACAGCAGCAGACACGCCAAACCGATGGAATACTTCATGCTTGATGGCTATCCATGTTATTTTTTATGATTAGTGATAAATTTAGCAGAACTCTATTTACAAATAAAACTCCAATGATCTAAACGGTCTATCAAAGGGCAAATAATGAACGATTATTCTCTCACTACAGCGCCAAGCACGGATATTCTCTCCTCCGCTTTCTTATTAGGGAACGTAGGAGCACCTTTTGTCATCGGTCTGGCAGTTGGTTATTTCGCTAAAAAAATGCTGCGCCTCGCCTTATTTCTTGGTGGCGCCGCGATTGTGTTGCTGTTCGTCACCGAGTATTACGGCATTACCGAAATGACGGATGAAAAGCTGCAAAGTGCCGCAAATGCCGCAACTGGCGTGGTCAAACAATCCGGTGGTTTCCTCGTCGAACGCCTCTCGCACATCACCAGCAAGGGCGTGAGTGCAGTTGCTGGATTTTTTGTCGGACTGAAAATCGGCTAAACCTTGTGTTTTGCTGCGGTTGACGCCATATTAATACTCCTAGCTTAATCAACAGTCAGGGAGATGAGTGTCATGGAAACCCGTATTGAAGTTGAAAATATCCGCTGTGGTGGTTGTGCCAATACCATTTCCAAAAAATTAATGGAAAATGAACAAATCCAAGCGGTTGATGTCGATATAGAGCATCAGGTTGTCACCTTGCACAGCACGGAAGCCGTGCGTGACGTTGCGGTGCAAACGCTGTTTGGTCTTGGCTACCCAGAACGCGGTTCTGTCGAAGGCTTGGCATCCCTGAAAGAAAAAGCCCGCTCGGTCGTCAGTTGTGCGATTGGGCGGATTGACATGCCCAAAAAAGGTTAACCCCATGAAATACCCACTCATCCTGCTGACCCTGATCGGCATAGGCACCAGTCCCCTTGTCCATGCAGAAGACAGTGCGCCTGAAAACAACAATGCGGCACTTACCGAACTGTGTAACACCTATGCGGAAGAAGACGGCATTAGTGCCAGCAAAAAAGCCGCTTACCTGCAAGAATGCCTGAGCAATATGAGCGATTTAACCGATAGTATGCAGGAAGACTTGCCCCTCGCTGCTGCTGAAACAAGCACGGAAAGCACGGTGGCGGCGGCTCAACCGGTGAATAATAGCCCTGAACAATTGGTACAAAATGAGCTGGTCGAAACCCCGGATCCCTCTGCTGAGCAACTGAGTGCTGGAAAATAAAGCACTTATATACCATAAATCTAATTTAA
>JBEUIR010000283.1:0-3437 GCA_040415395.1 Candidatus Thiothrix namsaraevi | reverse complement strand
CATTGCTGCATCGCTGGCAAATTCAACCAAGAACTCTTTCAAGCCAGTTACTTGACCGATATGTTTATTTTTAGAGTAAATGAACATGGAACGCGCCATCGGGTATGTGCCATCCATAATGGTTTCGGGCGTTGGTTCTACACCGGCAATAGCAACAGCCTTAAGTCTATCTGCATTTTGTTCCAAGAAGCTGTAACCAAATACGCCAACCGCTTTAGGGTTAGCTTGCAACTTTTGGACGATCAGGTTGTCGTTTTCACCGGCTTCAACATAGCGCCCGTCTTCGCGCAAGGTGTGGCACTTTTCTTTGAATGCTTTCTCATCTTTCTTCTTCAGTTCAGGGATACCCTTGAACAGCATACAACCTTTTTCAATACCCAATTCTACGAAAGAGTCACGTGTACCAGAGGTTGGTGGTGGCCCGATAATTTCGATTTGATTGGCTGGCAGGTCAGGGTTGAGGTCTTTCCAAGTGTTGTACGTGTTAGGTACGAATGTGCCATCTTCCATTGGAATTTCCTTAGCAACTGCTAAGTACAATTCACGGGCAGACAGTTGGATAGGTTCGCCAGTTTTGGATTGCGCGATAACTAAACCGTCATAACCGATTTTGATTTCAGTAACATCGCTAACGCCATTTTTGATACAAGTCTCCATTTCGCTTTTTTTGATGCGGCGGGAAGCGTTGGCGATGTCAGGTGTTTCAATGCCTGCGCCTGCACAAAATAACTTCATACCACCACCAGTACCAGTGGATTCTACTTTAGGGGCAGAACCGCCGCTTTTCTTGGCAAACTGTTCAGCAACAGCCGTACTGAAAGGGAACACGGTGGAAGAGCCGACGATTTCGATAGTATCGCGTGCTTGTGCTACGCTGGATGCAGCGACCAAGCCCAGTGCGACTGCCAAAGTGAGTTGTTTCATTCAAAAGCTCCTTAAAAGAATCCGGGATGGATTTGCGCGAATCGTAGAGCGTTTCAATGAAGGTTTTATGACTCATATATTAAGAAATGATGACGGCGCTCACTTGAATGCTGTCATCAAGCTGCAATAACCGCAGCGTAGCATTGCTGAAACCCAAGGATTCGGAGTGAGCACAATGGATGACCAGACTTTGTTGACACAGTTGCGTGATTTACGTGAGCAGGCGGTAGCGTTTGCCGCACGACATTCTGACGCTGAATTGGTTAAACCCATGCATCGGGCATCCGCACATAATTTATTACACTACCTAGCGTTGCGCCGTCATGAGTTGCGAGAAGTCCAGCTTGGTTTAATTGAGCGTGGCTTGAGTTCCTTAGGGATTTTGGAGTCGCACACGCTGGCGACCCTGAATAGTGTGATAGCAGCGTTGGAATGCCTGCAAGGGCAAACACCGACGCCTGCACCGTTTGCCCCGGTGAGTGTGGCGGATAGCACCGCACGCTTGGAAAGCGCCAGCAATGCCTTATTTGGTCATGGTCCAGCACACCGCGATGTCCGCATTATGGTAACGATGCCAACTGAAGCGGCAAATAGTCATGAGTTTCTTAGCCGCTTATTGGAAGCAGGGATGAATGTGATGCGCATCAACTGCGCCCATGACAATGCCGATACTTGGCAGCAAATGATTGGCAACTTGCGTTTGGCAGAAGCCAGCACCGGTAAGACCTGCAAAATCCAGCTCGATCTCGCCGGTCCTAAATTGCGTACAGGAACTATCCGTTCTGTTGGTCGCGTGATCAAAGTGAAGCCGGTGCGTGACTTGTTCGGTCATGTATACATGCCGGGGCGTTTCTGGTTGGTTCCTGAAGGTGAGGATGCAGTGACTGAGGATTTCCCCACGCTGGAAGTGAGCGGCAAGGTGCTGGCGGAAACACAGCCGGGTGATGGCATTCTGCTTACTGATGCCCGCGACGCCAGCCGTGAATTGCGTATTATTGCCAAACACCAGCACGCCCGGCTGGTGACGACGGAGGAAACCATCTATTTGCAGGAAAACACTTCGTTACGGTTTGAACGTCATGGAAAAAAACTCGGCAAAGGTTCACTGGTTAATGTGCATGAAGTCGTTCCGCCCCTTGTCCTGCAAATAGGGGATCAATTACTGCTGACGCGTGATGCTGCGTCGGGGATACCTGCCGAACGTGATGCAGATGGGGTGCAAATACAGCCTGCCCGCATCCATTGCACGCTGGCAGATGCGTTTGATGCGGTACAAACAGGTCAGCAAGTGTGGTTGGATGACGGCAAAATCGGTGGCACGGTAGAAACCAGTGATGGCGATACGCTTGGGTTGAAAATTACCCATACTTCGCCCGGTGGCGCTAAGTTGCGCGCAGAAAAAGGCATTAACTTCCCCGATACCGTGTTTCACACCCTAGCGTTGACGGATAAGGATATTAGCGACCTAGAAGCAATGGCGGGCAAGGTGGATATGGTCGCCCTATCATTTGTGCGTACCCCGCAGGATGTGGCAGATCTGCAAACCCACCTGCAACGTCTCAGCATTCCTGATACCGGCATTGTCCTCAAGATTGAAAATCGTGCTGCGTTTGAAAATTTGCCTGCCATTTTGTTAACTGCGCTGCGTTCCTCCACGGTTGGGGTCATGATTGCGCGGGGTGATCTCGCGGTGGAAGTTGGTTTTGAGCGCTTGTCTGAGGTGCAGGAAGAAATCCTCTGGCTGTGTGAAGCCGCGCATATTCCGGTGATTTGGGCAACCCAGATTCTGGAGGGGCTGGCGAAAAAAGGTGCGCCATCCCGTGCGGAAGTGACCGATGCCGCAATGAGTATTCGCGCTGAATGCGCCATGCTCAATAAAGGCCCTAATATTGTGGAAACGGTGCGCTTTCTGGATGGTATCTTGCAACGCATGGAAAGCCATTACCACAAGCGCCGTCTGATGATGCGCCCTTTGAATGTATGCCTGCACACTGGGCTTTGAAATGACGTGTCACGCCAAGCTAGCGGTGACGAGAGCATCCAGTCGTAGCAAAGTTGTTTGAAATCGCTGTTGTTCTGCCCTGAACCGTTCACTTAGGGTAGCCATTTCAGCCACTTGTTGGGTGGAAAGTGCTGCTGCTATCCCTTGGCGTTGCAACCAGTTGTGGGTGACACACCTGTCTTGGATGTCCCCCAGCAGGTCATGCCAGTACTTTAGACCAATATTGGCGTCTTCCGGCACAGCCCCGATATGCCGTAAGGCATTGGTCAGATAACGCAAGCTTTTGAAGGCTACACGCAGGCTATGCAGGGTGGCGGGTGCATTTACATCAACTGTCACAAGGCGGGCTTGAACTTTGCCCAATGTTTGCCACCAGAGTGCTAACACGCTAGTGGAGAAATACATCGGTTGGGCGGCGCAGGTGCAAAAATCAGCCATCATTGGGTATCTGGTGATCCAAATAATCCTGCACACGTTAACAAAGTATTCGGGGCTTATGACCAAAATGAGC
>JBEUIR010000282.1:0-3456 GCA_040415395.1 Candidatus Thiothrix namsaraevi | reverse complement strand
GATCACGAAGTAGCAGGAATTTTGAAAACGTCACGATCAACTGTGTGGCGACTAACGAAAGCCGGAAAACTGCCCCAGCCAATAAAGATCGGCACAAACACAACACGGTGGCGTTTGACGGCGATTCAAGCCGCAATGAATGCGGCGGGTACGATCACCGAAGACGACCGCGCTAGAGCATCAAAACGCAGCAAGCAAAGCGCATAACCCAAAAACGAAAATGCCCAGCAGTGCTACCAACACGTACCGGGCAAGGAAAATATTACATGACCGATTATACAGACCTGCTAAACCACATGCACCAAAATATAGGCTATTCCTTCGGTAATCTGAAAGAGGATGGCTTGTGGCACGATGGCGGCGATACCGCGAATAAAGGCAAGTGCCGTTATATCGTTATCCAGCACGTTAAAGGTGTGATTGTCCGTTACCACGATCACCGGCAAGGCGACGAATACTTTACGTGGAAATCATGGGGTACTGACAACACCAGACTTTCAGCCGACGAATACACCCAGCGTAAAGCCGAAATTGACGCACACAACGCACGGCAGCAAGAGGCGGCGGCATTGGCAAGGGCGCAACGTATCGCCCAACAGCGGCGCGTGTGGGCTGTCTCACAACTTGCGAATCCCGAACATCCGTATTTAGTCCGTAAGCAGGTAGGCGCGTTCGGTATCCGCCAGCGTGGATATGATTTGCTTGTGCCAATACGTGACGTATCCGGGCAACTGCAAGGATTGCAATACATCTACCCGGCAAAGCGTGAAATCAACGGCAAGCTGACAGATAAAGTGATTTACGGCAGCAAGACGGGCAACTTCCACCACATTGGAAAGCCTGAAAACCCAACGGATACGGTTTATGTGTGTGAGGGCTACGCAACCGGCGCAACGCTGCACCAGATCACCGGGCAATGTGTCGTTATTGCGTTTGATGCGGGCAATCTCGAAGCCGTTGGGATGGCAATACGCACCCGCTACCCACACGCTGGTTTAGTGTTTGCGGCTGACAATGACTTAGGCGTTAAGGCTGGCAATATCGAAAACCCCGGCGTTCATTTTGCGAAACAAGCCGCTATTGCCTGCAATGGCTATCTACTCACCCCGAAAACCAGCGTTAAAGCCGACTTTAACGACCTGATGACCAGCGAGGCGGCATAACATGATTAACGCGAAAATCTTGCAAATGGCAACTATCGAAAAACCCGCGTATCAGTGGGATGCACCCGAACCCCTCACACAACAAAGTCATGCAGCACCGTACCCGATGGATGCACTACCGGGCATTATCGGCGGCGCAATTCGTGAGGTAGTGGAAATCGTTAAATGCCCTGCTGCACTCGCTGCAAACTCTGCTTTGTCGGTACTGGCGACAGCTTGCCAAGGTGTTGCAAACATCAAACCAAACCCACGATTAAAGAAGCCGTCGCCCCTTAGCTTGATTATGGTCACGATTGGAGATCCCAACGAACGCAAAAGTGCGGCTGATGACTTCTTTTCGGAGGAGATCGGCGAATGGTGCGACACCAAAACGCAAGACCTTGAACCCGACCTAAAAGCATACAAGGCTGAATTTGCAAGCTGGAACGCTCAAAAGCGCGGATTAGAGAAAGCCATTGAAAGCGCGGCATCCAAGGGCGACCCGGCAAGCCTGCAAAAGATGCAAGAGGCACAAGAAAAACTTGTATGGCTAGAGCAAAACGAACCCGCCAAGGTTTACACGCCAAAAATGACCACTAAGGACGCAACACCCGAAGGCATAGCTAAGCACTGCATGAATAAATGGCCTAGCTTGTGCAATATGGCGGCTGAAGCGGGCGCTGTGTTTGGCGGGCATGGTATGGCAAAGGATAAAGCTATGCGCAACTTTTCCCGCATTAATGAAATGTGGGAAGCTGGCAAGATCGAAGTAACCCGCAGTAACGAAGAGGATAGCTTTACCCTTACTGGTGCGCGGTTTTCAATGGGGCTTGCCATTCAACCCGATCTTATCCGGGAGTTTTTCGAGACGAACGGAAGGGGGGCGACGGGTTCGGGCTTCTTTGGACGTTGGCTATTGTCATTCCCTGAAACAACGCAAGGCACACGCATGGAAGACGTTGAAACGCTACTGACTGAATCCGAAACGCCAAACATTGAAAAATTCCGCAAGCAACTACATGAAATACTTGAACAGCAATACACCAACGGGAAAGGCGGTAAATTTGACAACTTGCCAACGCTTCAGTTATCGCGGGAAGCCCTAGAAATATGGGTAAAGTACCTTAATTCGGTGGAAAGTGCGTTAGGTGCTGGATGCGATTTTGAAGGGGAAGGGAAGATTGCGGGTAAGAACCCCAACAGCGCGGCGCGATTAGCTGGCTTGTTCCATTTGTTTAATGGTGGGCATGTTCTGGATGCAATCAGCGGCGAAACTATGAGGGCGGCTTGCAGGCTGGCAGGATGGCACTTGTACGAAGCGCGGCGCTTCTTTGGTGAAATCGCTTTACCCAAAGATGACATTGAAGCCGTAAAGCTGGATGCATGGCTAATTGCTGAATGCAAAGCGACTGGAGGCAGTGCAGTAGGCAAAACCAGCACATTGCAGCGCGTAACCCCTGCAAGTTTGCGCAAGGTCGACAAACTGAATAAGGCACTCGACACGCTGGAACGTGCAAACCGTATCCGCCAGACGAAAGAGGGCAAAATAGCTGTGATTGAAGTAAATCCGGCATTGCTGGAAGGTGATAAATAATGGCACTGAGAGACTGGCTTAACCCCGATTACGACCCGCTTGCTACTGAAAAACCTGCTATTTGTGCAAAAAGTGATCTAAAAATAGCAGGAATAGCAAGAATAGCACCAGAAATAGCAAACCCTGCTATTCTGCAAAGCACTGATTATAAAGATGAATTCTCTAGGAATAGCAGGAATAGCAGGAATAGCAATAGCAACGCGCCAGAACTGAAAAAGCAGGGTATAGAGAAGCTGGCAGTAGCGGCGCAAGGTCTACCCGTCACACCGGCAGAACTCGAAACATTCTTTGCAAACGACCTGCAAGAGTTTGGGAATGGTGGCGTATCAATGGCAACCATAAAGCAATTGGTTGAATGGTACGCATACCGACACAAGGGCAGGGCGAAACCCGAACCCGAAGAAATACCAACGGGAATGGTGCGCTGCACTGACTGCCTGCAAGATCGTTGCAAGCATAGGCAAGTTACCCCGTGGGGTGAGGTGATTATGCAATCTTCCCCACAGTGGCGATGGTGCAGGGAATACACGGCAAGGGTTCACAACCTTGATGACTACCGTAAGCAATGAGCAACAGCAACACCCCAACGAATGAGCCGCACTTGATGCGGCTTTTTTGTGTTTGGGTGGCGGGTAATCACTGTGTCAAAAATTACAATATATGACACACTTCAAGAATTATCGCTTCATGCCGTAAAACCCCGCTTTACCGTGTGTCATT
>JBEUIR010000281.1:0-3480 GCA_040415395.1 Candidatus Thiothrix namsaraevi | reverse complement strand
TGAACTGCCCCGTTTTCAGAAAATAATCCAATACCAAGCCTTGGCGTTCAAACGGGTGCATTTCTGTCCACAGCGTAATGGCTTTAGGCGGAAACCAACGGGTTGAAAACGTCATGATCACCAATCCGCCGCTTATAGTGACCCGTGCTAATTCCTGCATAACCGCTAACGGCTGGGTTAAATATTCGATGGAAACCGTGCAAATAACCGCATCAAAGCTGTCATTAGCAAAAGGCAGTTGTGTGTCTTGGTTGAGATCATGCACAACATGCTGTTGCAAACGCGGGTTAGCGGCGAGTTCCGCCGGATTCATGCCAAGCCCGGTGACTGCTATGTCTGTCAACGTATCGGGCAGGTGCGAAACATGGCTGGTCATGAGATCAAGGACGTGCATACCAGGGCGTAGCAAGCGCTCATACACGGCGGTCACTTGCGCCAGCGCGGTAGTATCCAAATGATTGACGAAACGTGGCGCTGTGTAAAATTGCGCATCATCGCGTTCATCCGCCCGCGTAAAGGGATAGGAAGC
This sequence comes from Candidatus Thiothrix namsaraevi, assembly GCA_040415395.1. Taxonomy (GTDB): domain Bacteria; phylum Pseudomonadota; class Gammaproteobacteria; order Thiotrichales; family Thiotrichaceae; genus Thiothrix; species Thiothrix namsaraevi. Next base: position 2,951 of record JBEUIR010000281.1, on the reverse strand, counting down.
GTAATAATCGGTAGATACACCGGAGTAGGGCGCTTGCATCCCCGCGCCGGTTTCGGTGAGCGCTTTAATAATCTCAGGCGTGATGGGGGCGTGTTCCGCTGTGATGATACGCAGCGGATAAGCCGCCAGCGGGTGATTCAAATCTGCCGTTAAGGTATCCGGCGTGGCAGCAATCAAGCGAAAAGGGCGAAAGTCACTACGGCTGCAATTCAATGCTTCCCACGCATACGCTTGCGGGTAAAAACGGCCGATGCGTGGTGTCACCGTGAGCTGGCGGTGCTGGGTAATGAATTGTGAACGCGGAAAGGTGACGGGGGCGACCTGAGCGGGTTTCACTAATTCACCAGCGGCGAAGGTTGTTGCCGATACGCTGCTGTCGGTATTCGTAGGCGCTTGGGTAAACCAGCAATCGCGGTGGGTGGCAACGCTACTGTGCCATTCCAGCGTGAACGCTCGGTATGCGGTATCGGGTGAACTCATTGTGCCTATCTCCTCAAAAGCTATACACAATGAACCTTACCAGTTATCCAGAAAAATTGCCGTTTAACCCGTATTTCGCAGTAATCCAGCGGGTTGAATCGTTACGCTTTACCCATCAAAAAATTTAGCATGAACAATAAAGGTGGTTACGGTGATCAATTGGTTGCATAGCAAGCTGCATCGCCCCGAAAAGGGTTGGGATCCGGTCGATCCCGCCTGGGCGCAAGAATACGCCACTGCCGAGTGGCAAATGGTCGATAACGCCTTGCTGGATAAGCTTGAGGTGCAACTCGGTGGCTTGCGGGGCAAACGCATTCTGGATATGGGCGCGGGGGCGGGGCAATACAGCGTTGCCTTGGCGCAGCGGGGGGCGCAGGTGACGTGGCACGATATTTCGCATACCTATCAACGCATCGCGCAACAAAAAGCGGCAGTTGCTAAGGTGAATTTGCATTGGTCATTAGGCTATTTGGAAGAGACGCAAGCGCTGCAACCCGCCAGTTTTGACCTGATTTTCAATCGGATTTGCTGGTATTACTGTCAGCACGACAAGGCGTTTGCCCAGCAACTTTGTGGCTTATTAGCGCCGGGTGGTTTGCTCTACATTCATGCGCCGAATAGCCAATTTCACGGGGATAAGCTCTCAACATCGGCACAATGGCGTACTGGGTTGAATGCAACGACTGGCTTTAAAATCGGCCACCCAATGTTACCACCGCGCCGGATTGCCACACTGTTTGCTGACCTGCCGATCAGCAAACTGGAGGCGGATTATTGTGATCCGCGTAACGATGTTATTTGGGTGTGGAAAGCAAGTGACGGGTCACGTACATCATAAGCAGGGTGGCAAATAGCAATAGCCCCACGCCGATCAGCAGGGCGTAGTCTTCCATTTGCAACAGCAAATACAGCGAGCCGTACAGCAGCACGAGTAACAAAAACAGCAAGAAAGTTTGCCGCCAGTGGCGCAATATCATCCCGGTGTAAACCGTAATGCTGAGAATGGTGGTGGCTGCCGCTGCGATATAGGCGTACAGAAAACCGATGTGTTCTGCTGCTGCCAGCAATATCAGGTAAAACAGCGATAACGCCACGCCGACCAAGCCGTATTGCAAAACGTGCAAACGTTGTTTGAGGCTGATTTCAAACGCGAGAAATACCAAGAACGTCAGGCCAATAAACAGCGCTCCGTATTTTACAGCGCGGTCAATTAGGGGGTAGAGCGAGTCCGGTTCATGCAAGCCCACTCCGGCACTGAAGCTGTGTAAATCGTAGGTTTGCTGATCTTCCAGCACCCAATATTGCGGGTAGCTACGCACGAGATGCGGGATGTCCCACGCGGCATTAAAGCCCGCTTCGGTAATGTCGTGTTTGTTGGGCAATAAGTCACCCTGAAAGTTGGGATGCGTCCAAGCCGAAGTCATGCGAATCGCGGTGGTTTGCCCCAAGGGTGCGAAAAACAATCCATCACTGCCGCGCAGGTTGAGGGTCAGTTTGAATTCATTGCTGGTGGTGCTATCGGCATTCACGCTCAAGGGAATATGAAAACCAGAGGGGAGTAATTTGCTCAAGCGTGTGCCGGGTTGCATGTCGATACGCCCGTCATTCCAGAAAAAACTGGAAGCGGTGTCAATGGCGCGTTGGTCGCTTAACCCCAAGGCGATGAAGGCTTTATTCCACAGAATGCGGCGTTCGCCCTCACTGGATTGCAGGACTTGTGCATGGTTGAACTTACCACTCAAGTTAATATCTGCGTTATAGACTAAAGCATCGTAAATCCCTTGCTGGCGGTGTTCTTCGTTGAGATTAACGCGGATTTCAAGGGATTCGGGCAGCAGAATAGCGGTACGGTCGTTGAAAATATCTTTGCTGACCACACGACTTTCGCCGTTTTCATCGCTAATGGTGTCAACGCTGGTGAAGTGTTCAATATAAGGCACGACTAACACGGGGCCGGTGAGGGTTTGTTTGCCGCCCCAACGTTCAGCAACACTGTTTAGCGCATTTTGGTAATGGGCTTGGCGTTCTTTCACTACTTTTTCAGCAAAAAACAACGGAATTAACATCAACAGCGCCAGTAACATGACGACTAGGGTGCGCAAACCCAGCGATTGCGATAACTGATATAACGCGGATTTGGGTGGTTGGGGGGGGAGCTGCTCCGACATGATTCTTATCCTAGTGTTGACCGGGCGGATAATAGCATGTTTTGCGTGGGAGCAACCTCACCCCAAGTGGCTTACTTAGCCTTGCATTCCGTTTTCGTACCCGCGACTTTGCCGGTGAGTTGGAGGAAGTTCTCAAATGGCCCCATGACTTTCATGGCTTCCATTTTTGGACCGGTGAATTTGAGCTTGCCCGTGCCCATTGCGCCCATTGCACCACAACCGAACTTGCCTTCACCCATGCACGCCCAATCTGCATCGGTAGCGTGCATTAGGTAGTCGTAGCTGGCATCCATTTTTTTACCA